>JBDTWV010000253.1:0-4772 GCA_040006495.1 Dokdonella sp. | reverse complement strand
GCAACGGCGCCCGGTTTGTCTGCACGCGAAGCGATTCGCACCAAATCGGAGCATTTCATGAACGCCGTTGTCAAAGACACGCACCACGACTACAACATCCGCGACCTGTCGCTGGCCGAGTTCGGCCGCAAGGAACTGGACATCGCCGAGCACGAGATGCCAGGCCTGATGTCGATTCGCAAGAAGTACGCCGCCTCCACGCCGCTCAAGGGCGTGCGCGTGACCGGCTCGCTGCACATGACGATCCAGACTGCAGTGCTGATCGAGACGCTGAAGGACATCGGCGCCGACGTACGCTGGGCGTCGTGCAACATCTTCTCCACCCAGGACCATGCCGCCGCCGCGATCGCCAAGACTGGCACGCCGGTATTCGCGTGGAAGGGCGAGACGCTCGAAGAATACTGGGACTGCACGCTCGAAGCGTTGAGCTTCCCGAATGGCAAGGGCGGTTTCCTTGGGCCCCAGCTGGTCGTCGACGACGGCGGGGATGTGACCTTGCTGATCCATAAAGGCTACGAGCTCGAAAACGGCAGCGACTGGGTCAACACCACCTCCGGCAACCACGAAGAGCAGGTCATCAAGAACCTGCTCAAGCGCGTGCATAGCGAGCGTCCGGGTTACTGGCACACCGTGGTCAAGGACTGGAAGGGCGTTTCGGAAGAAACCACCACCGGCGTACACCGCTTGTACCAGATGCTCGAAGCTGGCTCGCTGCTGGTACCGGCGATCAACGTCAATGACTCGGTCACCAAGAGCAAGTTCGACAATCTCTACGGTTGCCGCGAATCGCTGGCCGATGGCCTCAAGCGCGCGATGGATGTGATGCTCGCCGGCAAGGTCGCGGTCGTGTGTGGCTACGGCGACGTTGGCAAGGGTTGCGCCCACTCGCTGCGTGCGTATGGTTCGCGCGTCGTGGTCACGGAAATCGACCCGATCAACGCACTACAGGCATCGATGGAGGGATTCGAGGTCAACACCGTCGAATCCACGCTCGGGCGCGGCGACATCTACGTCACCACGACCGGCAACAAGGACGTGCTCACGCTCAAGCATATGCAGGGCATGAAGGACCAGGCAATCGTTTGCAACATTGGCCACTTCGACAACGAGATCCAGGTCGATGCGCTGTATGCCTCCGGCGCCACTCACACCAACATCAAGGCACAGGTCGACAAGTACACCTTCGCGAATGGCAACTCGATCTTCCTGCTCGCCGAAGGCCGCCTCGTAAACCTCGGCTGCGCCACCGGCCACCCGAGCTTCGTGATGTCGAACTCGTTCTCGAACCAGACCCTCGCGCAGATCGATCTGTGGGCCAACAAGGACACTTATGAAGCCAAGGTTTACATCCTGCCGAAGAAGCTCGACGAAGAAGTCGCGCGCCTGCACCTGGAAAAGATCGGCGTGAAGTTAACCACTCTGACTGACGAACAGGCCGCCTACCTTGGCGTGTCGGTGGATGGACCCTACAAGCCAGAGCATTACCGCTACTAAGCGGTCGACGGGTCGTTGCTGAATGCAAAACGGGTGCCGCGAGGCGCCCGTTTTGTTTTGCGAATCGGCGTCCGCTTCCGACCCAAACCAGGCGATGGCGAGCGTCCGCTAACGGGTAGTCCATCCCTCTGGAAGTCAGCGGCGCGCGGTCGCATCGGGTTTGCTAGCCCCACGATCATCGGACCTGAGCCAGAATCGCGTTTGAGTTCAGCCCTCACACGGCCTTCGCTCAACTGTCCGCGAAAAGAGGGTAGTACCCGCTTCGTACCTACCCTAGGCATTCACCCACGTTGCCCCACCGAGGCGGCGACGAATCAAAGCTGCGCACAGCTGCATGGTTATCGGTCGCGCATGGCCTTCTTCCGCACCACATGCGCTAGCGAGAAATCCGATGGATGCAACGCCTACCTCATACCCAGCAAATAGAGTTCACCTGACGTTCGAACGCCACTGACCACTATGTGGTCACAACGATGCTCGTATCCAAAGACTTTCGTTATGAGAGAAGACTGGTTCAAACACAAAGCTGAAGGACCACTGATCAACACCCGCAAACGGTTGGCCCAACCATTTGGAAATGAAGACATCTTATTGACGAAGGTTGGCGAGTCCGCCGACAAAACTTGAGGGCAATCGTGATGCTCAATGTTGAGCATAGTATGCGTCAACGGCTGCCTTGGTTGGAAGGCTACCCGCTGCTTTCAAAACTTTTATCCTTCGTCCTGAGAAACGTCACCGATGAGACACGTTTTAACTTTCTCTTGGACGAAGCAGGCGGTGCAGCTGGACTCGAATTTGTAGATCGCATACTCGAACTGCTAGGAACCAGTTATCAGATCGACGCTGGATTTGCCGTTCCTGTTCCCGGTAGTGGCCCTCTTCTCGTAGTCGCTAATCACCCATTGGGCATGCAGGACGCGCTCGTCTTGCTACAGTGGCTGGGTTCTGTTCGCGCGGATGTGCGTATGCTCGGTAATGACTGGCTCGCCAGCGTGCCACAGCTAGAAAAGCTTCTGGTTCCTATTGATGTATTCCGCAACGGAGAGAGTTCGCGGGCGCGACACCTCTATCGTTCGCTCGAAAATGGCGAGGCGCTGATAATGTTTCCGGCAGGCGAGGTGTCGCGTCTCCGTGCAGGCCGCGTGCAGGACAGCGCGTGGTCGGATGGATTCGCGCGACTCTCTATTCGTCTAGGGGCACCCGTGCTACCTGTTCACGTGAAGGCAAGAAATTCGTCGGTGTTTTACGCCGTATCGATGCTGTGCAAGCCGCTGAGTACGGCGCTTTTGCCTCGCGAGGCGACCGCGCCAATGCATCGCCGGATTGGTCTGCGCATAGGCGCAGTGGTCAGTGCCCAAGAACTTGATCAGCGTAGTGGTGGGTCGTCCCGGCGTGCGGCTGAACTCATGCGTAGCGATGTCTATTTGGTCGCCCAGCAGTCCAATCCATTCGTTGCAACTGACGCGCCACTGAAGGGAGCTGCTCGCAAAGACGAGATCGTCGCAGAGCTGCTTCGATCAGACAAACTGGCTGACTTGAGCGATGGGAAGCAACTCTTCTTATTTACTGGAGATCCGAATAGTGCGCTCATGCGCGAGCTCGGGCGCTTGCGTGAGGTGACGTTCCGTACGGTAGGAGAGGGTTCGGGCAAGAGCATCGACCTTGATGAATACGACGCGCACTATGAACATTTGGTTTTGTGGGATGCGACCGCGCAATGCATAGCAGGGGCTTACCGCCTGGGTCATGCGGCCCGCCTGTGCCATGGGCACGGCATTCCACGTCTTTACACCGCGACGCTGTTTGACTTCTCGCCGGCATTTCAATCGCGCGTCATGCTGGGACTTGAGCTGGGCAGGAGCTTCGTGACGCCCGCCTACTGGCATTCACGCTCGCTGGAGCAACTCTGGCAGGGCATCGGGCTCTACCTGCAAAAACACCCGGAGCTGCACTTCCTTTTTGGCGCGGTCAGCATGCCGATCACATTGCCACGGGAGGCCCGAGAGTGGATTGCGGCCTCGCATCTGCAACACTTCGGTGCGCCGGACTTGGCTGTGGCGCGACAACCTTTCATCGTATCTTCCGAAATCGACGGGCACGTAAAACAGGCATGCGAGGGGCTGGATCCGCGAGCGGCCATGAGTCGTTTGAAACAGCACCTGCAGACCCTTGGTGTCAGTCTGCCGATGTTGTATCGACAGTATGTCGATCTGGCCGAACCCGGTGGTGTGCAATTTCTTGCTTTCGGCGACGATCCAGGTTTTTCTGGCTGCGTCGACGGTCTTGTGTGTGTCGATCTCGGCAAGCTAAAACCTGGCAAAAGGGCGAGATACCTCGGAGTCCGATCGCCTAACACTGCAGTGCAGTTGTCCCATCTTGCAGTGGCTGGTGCCGACTCGTCCGGGTCCAACGACAGTATCGTTGAGAACACGGAGGAGGCCAGTGATGCGCTCGTTGCCTTGTGATCGACGGGCGGTTCCACCGCCAACCGCCACTGCATGCGAATCCACCGCAACCGTCTGTGCATTCTCGGCGCCGCAATTCGATAAGGCGCGACACACCATCGATTGGCACCTGGCAACAATGGAAAAGACTTGACCAGCGTGGAGGCCAAGTTACGTTCCCAGAATTCAGAGCCCGCGCGTGACGAGCCAGCTGTTCGCGCGTTCAAGGCGTTCATCCGGCGTAAGTCGTATCCGTGTCTTGGCGCTAAGTCAGCACTTTCGAGAGGTCGATTGACCTGCTTCTGCGGTCACGACATAACCCAGCCGAACGATGACGAGCATATCGCCGACAAGGTGCAGTCGTTGGCGCTAGATACCCACCATGACGATGTTTTCGTCAGTCTGGCCGTGCTGTTTCCTGGATCGCCGATGCTGTCTGAAATCGCATTCGAGCAGGCACTATGGCAACGCTTGCGCGCGATCAACGCTATCGACCGATTGCAGCACGGCTGGGACAGCAGCGTTAGCGACGATCCTCAGTCACGGCATTTCAGCATGAGTGTGGGCGGCAAAGGATTTTTTGTGGTCGGTCTGCACCCGGGAGCGAGCAGACTTGCGCGTCGCTTTCAGTGTCCGGCGATGGTCTTCAATCTGCATAGCCAATTTGATCGTCTACGAGCAGAAGGTCGCTACGAGAAGCTGCGCGGCGCTATCGGCGAACGGGACGTCGCTTTTTCTGGATCGCGCAATCCGATGCTTGCTGCGTTCGGACAACGATCGGAAGCTCGCCAGTACAGCGGGCGTTGCCTGGATGAAGATTGGGAGTGCCCTTTC
>JBDTWV010000252.1:0-4786 GCA_040006495.1 Dokdonella sp. | reverse complement strand
AGATCGAGCGGATTGATGCAAACAGCGGGGCAGGTTTCGGTCAACCCGTAGGCCTCGGCCAGCGTACATCCGGTGACTTTCTTCCAGCGATCGGCAACGACACGTTGCACCGCCATGCCGCCGCCCATACTCATGCGCAACCGCGAGAAGTCGACACTCTCGAAGCCGGGGGTATTGAGCAGTCCTGCGAACAGCGTATTGACGCCGGTGATCGCGGTAAAGCCGGATGTACGGATATCACGCACGAAGCCCGGCATGTCACGTGGGTTGGTAATCAGGATGCTGAAACCCCCGATCCGCGCAAACGTCAGGAAGTTCGCGGTCAACGCGAAGATGTGATACAGCGGCAGTGCCGTGACCACGACTTCCTCGCCTTCGCGCATGTTGGGGCCGATCCACGCGAACGCCTGCAGCATGTTTGACACCATGTTGCGGTGGGTCAACATTGCGCCCTTGGCGACGCCGGTGGTGCCACCGGTGTATTGCAGGAATGCGATGTCGTCGGGGCCAACATCGATCTTGCCGAGTTTGGACTTTCCGCCGCGCTTGATCGCGTCGTTGAAGCGGATCGCCTGCGGAATCGAATACGCGGGAACCATCTTCTTGATGTAGCGCACGACGAAATTCGTGATCGCGCCTTTGGGAAAGCCGAGCATGTCGCCGATGCCGGTGCAGATGACGTGCTTGCAGCTGGTCGTCCCGATGACGTCGGCGACCGTCTTCGCGAAGTTGTCGAGCACGATGATCGCCGATGCGCCGGAATCGTCGAGCTGATGCTTCACTTCGCGTGGTGTATACAGCGGATTGGTGTTGACGACGGTGAGGCCGGCGCGCAGGACGCCCATGATCGCGATCGGATACTGCAGCAGGTTCGGCAACATGATCGCGACGCGGTCCCCCTTGGAGAGCTTCAAATCGTTGATCAGGTACGCCGCGAATTTCGCGCTGAGCGAGTCCAGGTCGCCATAGTTGATGGTGCGGCCCATGTTGGTGAATGCAGGCCGATGCCGGAATCGATCGCAGCTTTCGTCCAGCATCGCGCTGACCGACCGGTACTGGTCCGGATCTATCTCGGCCGGAATACCCTTCGGATAGCTTGCCAGCCAGGGACGCTCTTCGATCGACATCATTCCTCCGTGGGCTGCGACAGCAGCGTGCAGCATTGTGGTCGCAGCCGAACGATCGGCAGGCGACAAGACGATGCAGGTTCGAGGTGTGCTCTGCGCAAGCGGTTTTGACCGGTTACGCTGTGCACTTCGCGTCCGCAGCACTCGCGCGTGATTGCAACACAACGCCTGAACAAGCGGCAAGCCGCATTGCAGCGTTGACATTCGACTCCGGAGGATCTGCCCATGCGTTGGTTAGCGCTAGTTGCATGCATCGCCATCGTCGTCGCGTGTGCGCGCCAGCCCGATGCCGAGGCGATCCGCGCGGCGATCACGGAGATGGCGGGCGCCGCGCAGGCTCGTCATAGCGCCGATCTCCTCGCGCGGATCAGTGACGATTTCACCGCGAATGACGGCGAGGTCGATCGCGCCCAGCTCGCCAATCTTCTACGTGTGCAGTTGCTCGGTCGTGGTGCGATCAGCGTCAGTGTCGGTACGATCGAGGTCGAACTTTCGGGTGACCGAGCAACCGCGCGCTTCGACGCGACAGTCAAGGACGCCTCCGGACGCTGGTTGGTCAACCGCAGCAAAGCCTTGCAGTTTGTCACCGGTTGGCGGCGCGAGCACGGGACGTGGCGCTGCTACAACGCGAACTGGTCAGGCGACACGCACTGAGGGGGCATTGCACCTTTTGGGTGGCTGCAGCGCAGACTGTGTCCGAAAGCCGTTCAAAAGGTCTCGCAGCCGCTGTCGCGAAGATGAGGAGCGGGCAGGGAATGCACCGCCCCGCCCCGCCGATGCGATGCACGTCGGCATCGCACCGGATCACTCATCCGTTACGCGGCTCTCTTCGTAGCCAGCTGGCGCAGCACGTACTGAAGGATGCCGCCGTGGCGGAAGAAGTCGCGTTCTTTCGGCGTCAATAGCAGCACCTTGACCTTGAACGTCTTGCGGCTGCCGTCGGCCGCGCGGGCGATCACGTCGGCTTCCTTCGATTCGCCGCCAGCGAGGCCGGTGACATCGAATGTCTCGCTGCCGGTCAGGCCAAGCGACTTTGCATTCTGGCCGTCCATGAACTGACACGGCAGCACGCCCATGCCGACCAGGTTCGAGCGGTGGATGCGCTCGAAGCTTTCCGCGATGACCGCTTTCACGCCGAGCAGCAAGGTGCCTTTCGCCGCCCAATCGCGGGACGAGCCGGTGCCGTATTCCTTGCCGGCGAGCACGATCAGTGGCGTGTTCTCGGCCTTGTATTTCATCGCCGCATCGTAGATCGCCATTTGTTCCCCGCTCGGCACATGCCGCGTGTAGCCGCCTTCGACACCGTCCAGCATCTGGTTTTTGATGCGGATGTTGGCGAATGTGCCGCGCACCATCACGTCATCGTTGCCACGACGCGAACCGTACGAATTGAAATGTACCGGCTGCACGCCGCGTTCGATCAGGAAGCGGCCAGCCGGCGAGTCCTTCTTGATCGCTCCCGCCGGCGAGATGTGGTCGGTCGTGATCGAGTCGCCGAACAGGCCGAGGCAGCGCGCACCATGCACGTCTTCGACCGGCGTGAGCTCCATCGTCATGCCGTCGAAGTAGGGCGGATTCTTGATGTAGGTCGACGCGGCATCCCATTGGTAAAGGTTGCCGTCCGGGGATGCGATCGCGCTCCAGCGCTCGTCGCCCTTGAACACGTCGGCGTAGTTCTTCTCGAACATGTCCACCGTGACTGCGCCGGACATCAGGTCGCTGATTTCCTGGTTGGACGGCCAGATGTCCCTCAGGAACACGTCCTTGCCCTGGTTGTCCTGGCCAAGCGCTTCGGTGGTGATGTCCACATCGAGCGAGCCCGCCAGCGCGTACGCGACGACCAGCGGCGGCGAGGCGAGGTAGTTCATCTTCACTTCCGGATGCACGCGACCTTCGAAGTTGCGGTTGCCGGATAGCACCGCAGCAACGGCGAGATCGCCGTCCGCGATGCCCTTGCTGATCTCGACTGGCAACGGACCGGAATTGCCGATGCAGGTGGTGCAGCCGTAGCCGACCAGATAGAAGCCGAGCTTGTCGAGTTCGCTGAGCAGACCGGTCTTTTCGAGATAATCGGTGACGACCTTGGAGCCAGGGGCCAGCGAGGTCTTCACCCACGGCTTGGCCTTGAGGCCCTTCGCGGCGGCCTTTTTTGCGAGCAGGCCTGCGGCGAGCATGACGGCCGGGTTCGACGTGTTCGTGCAGGAGGTGATCGCCGCGATCACGACGGCACCGTCGCTGATCTTGAACGTCTCGCCGTCCTTCTCGATTCGAACCCCCCCGTTGGTGATCGTGTTGGCCGGATTGCCCACTGCGGTGGCCCCGCCTTCGTTGGCGAAGTCGTCGGTTTCCGCGGTCTTCGGCCGTCGTGCGGCAGTCATCGGACCGACCGCATCGCGGAAATTCTGCTTCACGCCGGACAACAGAACGCGATCCTGCGGACGTTTCGGACCGGCCATCGACGGGCGCACAGAGTTCAGATCCAGCTCCAGCGTCGTGGTGTAGTGTGCATCGACCGAACTTTCGTCGTGCCACATGCCCTGTGCCTTTGCATAGGCCTCGGTCAATGCGATCTGTTCGCCGCTGCGACCGGAAAGCTTCATGTAGCGCAGCGCTTCGTTGTCGATCGGGAAGATGCCGCAGGTAGCGCCGTATTCGGGCGCCATATTGCCAATTGTCGCGCGGTCGGCCAGCGCCAGATGCTTCAGGCCGGGGCCAAAAAACTCGACGAACTTGCCGACTACGCCGAGCTTGCGCAGCATCTGCGTCACGGTGAGAACCAGATCGGTCGCGGTCGCGCCCTCCGGCAGCTTGCCGGTGAACTTGAAGCCGACCACCTGCGGGATCAGCATCGAGGACGGCTGCCCGAGCATCGCCGCTTCCGCCTCGATACCGCCAACGCCCCAGCCGAGCACGCCGAGGCCGTTGACCATGGTGGTGTGCGAATCGGTGCCGAACACCGTATCCGGATACGCCCAGAGTTGGCCGTCGATGTCCGCGGCCATCACGACGCGCGCGAGATGCTCAAGATTGACCTGGTGCACGATGCCGGTACGCGGCGGCACCACCCTGAAATCGGTGAGCGCCTTCTGGCCCCAGCGCAGAAAGCTGTAGCGCTCTTGATTACGCTCGAATTCGATCCGGACGTTGGTGTCGAGCGCGCTGGCGCTGCCGAATGCGTCGACCTGCACCGAATGGTCGATCACCAACTCGGCCGGCGAAAGCGGGTTGATCTGGGTCGCATCGCCGCCGAGTTTCACCACCGCATCGCGCATCGCGGCGAGGTCGACGACGCATGGTACCCCGGTGAAATCCTGCAGCAGTACGCGTGCTGGCATGAACGAGATTTCAGTGTCCGGCTCCTTGCTTGCATTCCAGTTGGCGACCGCTTCGATCTCCTTCGCGGTGACGTTGAGGCCATCCTCGTGGCGCAGCAGATTTTCCAGCAGGATCTTCATCGAATAGGGCAAGCGCTTGAGGTCGAAACGCTGGCCGAGTTTGGCGAGGCTGGCGTATTGGTAGCGTTTGCCGTTGACGTCGAGAACGTCCTGGGTCGAGAACGAATCGGTCATGAGAATCTCCTTCGATGGCAGGCATTGGCCTGAGCGGGCCGCGGGCGCGATCCCCACGAACGGGATCGGCGAATTTAATTGTTCATTATC
>JBDTWV010000251.1:0-4789 GCA_040006495.1 Dokdonella sp. | reverse complement strand
GTGGAGTTCGACGAGAATACGGCAGGTGGCGACGACGTTTTTCGCTTTCGCGTTGAACAGGCCGATCGTGCTGATGTAGCGCTTCAATCCTTCCTCGCCCAGATCGAGGATCGCCTGTGCGGTATTGGCAACGGGAAACAGCTTCCTGGTTGCCTTGTTCACGCCGACATCGGTGGCTTGCGCGGACAGGATGACAGCGACCAACAGCTCGAACGGCGTCGTGTAATCGAGCTCGGTGGTTGGCTCGGGATTGAGGTCGCGCAGGCGGCGGAACAGTTTGACGATCTTCTCGCGTTTCATCGCGTCGGCGAATCCTTCACATTGGCCTTGCGCCGCGCCTTGCCGCGCGCGATGGCTTCGAGGACGGCGGAGCGGGTGATCGGCGCGACAGCGCCGCTCGAAGCGGCAGGCCGCGTGGGAACGTCAAGCTCGATGGGAGCGGCGGAAGCCGCGATGCCGTTCGGGACTTTCGCCGCTCGAATCGCGGCTTCCGCCGCTCCCACAGGCGCTCGTTGCCGTTCATTGCGCGCACCGAAGCGCTGGCGCGCCTGCGTCGCGCGCGAGAGCACCTGCGTGCGATTCAGCGGGACGGATGCAAGCGGCAACAACGCGATGCAATCAACCGGGCACGGCGGCAGGCACAGCCCACATCCGGTGCATTCCGCAGCGATGATCGTGTGCATGCGCTTCGCCGCGCCAACGATCGCATCAACCGGACAGGCTTGGATACATTTGGTGCAACCGATGCAGACGTCCTCGTCGATGAACGCGACGGTCGGAGCTTCTTCGCAACCGTTGGCAGGATTGAGCGGCAATGGTTCGCGGCCGAACAGGTCCGCAATTGCGACCACGCCTTCGGCACCGCCCGGTGGACACTGGTTGATCTCCGCACGATTCTCCGCGATCGCGTCGGCGTAGGCGCGACACGTCGGAAAATCGCAGCGCGTGCACTGCGTTTGCGGAAGCAGCGCATCAATGCGATCGGCGAGTGATTCGGTCAAGGCTGCACGCGGCATATCGCGATTTTCGCAGATATGCCGTGCTCAGGGGTTTCTCTGACCAAGACGCGGCAGGCAGAACTCCAGATTGCTTTGCACGCGCGCGCGTTCGCGCGCTGGCAGGCGCGGGTCTGCGAGGAGTTCGCGGCACAGTTTCGCGCTGTACGCATACTCGGCGCACCAGTAGCTGGCGATGGACAGCTCGTCGCGCGCACGCCACTCGGACACGCTGCGGTCGATGAACAACACGTCGTCCGTTGCCGGCAACGCGAGTGCGATGCGCGCGAATTCTCGGGCGACGGCGTAGCGCTGTTGCAGGCGGCAATAGCGTGCGAGTTCGCACGGCGCTTCGGCGCGCGTGCGGCGAAAATCAAAGGCATCGAGGTAGGCCGCGACGATGTCGGCATGCACCGCGCCGCTGCGTTCCTTCAGGACCGCTATCTGGAACTTTGCGTAATAGGTTTCCTCGCCCCAACCGCCCATCGCGACGCGCTTTTCGTAGGCGGCGATGGCCGCTTGTGGCTGTCCCGCGTCACGCAGGCTTTGCGCGAGGTAGAACGCGTAACGCGCGTTGTCGGGTTCTTCGTCGAGCGCGCGTCGCAACACCTCGGCGTCGGCGGCAAATTTCTCCGCTTGCGGGCGCTGACTGCGCGCGCCATCTGAATGCACCCGGATATGCAGTCCGGGCAGGTACTGCGCCTGCGCTGCGCGGGGTGATACCAGGGCCTCGTGCAGCACGCCACGCCATTCCCACTGCGCGTCGAGTTTCGGCAGAGCGACGCGGCGGTAGCGCAGATCGGCAAAGATCAGTTCAAGCAGGTAGCCCGGAGCACTCAGGGCCCCCCATTCGAAGCCGGCAGCGGCTTCAAGAATCTCATCCGCGTCGATGATCAACGCGTAATCGCCGTGACTACGTGCGAGGTCCAATGCCTGATTTCGATTGGTCGAAAAATCGACCCAGGGACGTTCGATCAGTTCGCCCGGCAGATCGCCCAAGACCCGGCGAACGATCTCTTGCGTTCCGTCAGCCGAACCGGTGTCGCTGATTGCCCACGCGTCGATCCAAGGCCGCACCGAACGCAGGCAGCGTTCGATCACGGCTGCCTCGTTCTTGACGATCATCGACAGGCAGATTCGCACGTGGTCAGGGTGTGGGTGTGAGCGGGTGCGGTTTGTACGAGGCAGTGGCTTGGGTCCGCGCACGCGCCGCACTGAAAACGCCAAGATGCGCAGGTGCAGCGTCCGCGTGGGGTTTCGCCGCACCCGGCGGCGATACGCGGATTACTGGCTGACGCTGACGGAAGCAGTCAATGGAATAGTGTTGATCAGCGACAAACCGCTAGCGTTTGCGCTGACGACGATGGCGGCTACGGTGCCCGCCGAATACGGTATCGACAGGCCGGTGACTTCACAGTTGGCGTTCGTGCCGACGGTGACCACGCCGGTCAAGGGAGCGGTTGTGCAGGCGGCGCCTGGAACGGCCAAAAGCATGGCACTCGCACTGCTGCTGCTCGTATACAGCTGGGCCGTGAAATTCACGCTTGTGCCGACCAGAGACAGTGCGACCTTCGTGAACATCGTCGAGGATATTCCGCTGATCGTCCCGGCCGACCCCAGAATCTGTGGCGGCATCGCTGGAGGCATGAGGTTGACCTGAGGGCCGAGGAGCGACGTTGAATAAGCCGTATCGATATAGCCCGACAGCGGGAGCACCGCTACGTTGCCGGGAGTGCCTCCGGGGGTTGTCGTAGGCGTGGCCGATGCGGTGCTCGCGGTGAACGCTCCTCCGGAGCCGGCAGCCCCGGTTGCGCCTGTTGCTCCGCTCGCACCTGTTACTCCGGTCGCGCCGGTCGACCCGGTCGCTCCCACAGGGCCTGCCAAGCCAGTACTTCCGGTGGGGCCTTGGATTCCTTGCGGGCCGACCGGCCCCTGAAGTCCGATAGGGCCCGGAGCGCCGGCGGGACCCGCAACGCCCATAGGTCCGATCGGGCCCGGAGCTCCGGCGGGACCCGCAGCGCCCATAGGTCCGATCGGGCCCGCGGCTCCGGCGGGACCCGCAACGCCCATAGGTCCGATCGGGCCGGCGGCTCCGGCGGGACCCGCAGCGCCTGCAGCACCCGTCGCCCCGATTGGACCAGCGGGGCCAGCCGGTCCGGTCGGGCCGATGGCGCCGCCGCCGCTGCATGGGCCGACGGCGCCGGTGACGGCGTCGAAACATACCGGCGATGTACGCGCGGTGGCGGCGGCAAGGTGCGCAATGCTCAGGTTGCCATTCGCATCGATCGCGAACATCGCTGTGCTGGCGGCATCATTGACAACAAAGCCACCCCCGGCGGGTGGAGTAATTGTCACGTCCTGGGCCAGCGCCGTGATGCTCATGGGAATGCAGACGGCTGCGATGGTTGCAGCAAGAGTGCTGCGGCGAAGCGTTGCTATGCGCATGTTTGGACTCCGGAAAATCTAAAATGATTGAGTTTTGGCGCTTGCGCCGAAACGGAACGCCAGACCGATCAATCCCAGACCGAGCAGCAGCAATGCGAGCGGTGATCCGATCGGTGCGGCAATCGCGCCACTGCCGCCAGTTCCGCCGCCCCCGTTGTTGCCGAACCAGCCGATATCGTCGCCACTGCCGCCATCGTTGGTCTTGGTCGGCGCGAGGTGCTGACCAATGGCGTGCACGTTTGACACACCGACGAAATCGATGGTCTGGCTGCCGGCCGGCTGCAGGTTGATGGACGCAAATTGCCCGGCAGTCGAACTCTTGAACTGGATGCCCTGTGACGAGGTGCCGAGAATGGTCAGCAAGCCGCCGACGCTTTGCGTCGACCCACTGGCGAAGGAATAGGTCTTGCCGGCCGCGCTGGAAAAATTCGCATTCTGGAATGTGCTGCTGCCGACGATGTTCGAGAGCGCGACGGGGCCATCAACGAAATTCACCGTCCCGCTTGCCGCGGAGAATATGCCGAGGTTGGACCAGTCGCCGAACAGCGTGATCGCGCCGCTGCCACCGTCGACCGTCCCTCCGGGAAGAATCGAGATAGTGGCCGCGTCAAACACCTGGCCTGCGCCGATCGCAAAATTGCCAGCACTGATCAAGCTGCTCCCGCCGAGATCGAGCGAGGCGCCATTGAGCTGGAACGAAGCGGAGGCCGGCACCACAACCTGGGCCAGCGAAGCGACGCAGGTCGTCGCAACAACCCAGCCGAGGGCGAGCCGGACGAATTGGACAGTCTTCAAGAATTCCTCCCCTGTATTCGCTTCAATATACGCGCATGACTCCACACAAGAAAACAATGTGGCATGCGGACAGACTGCCGCGACCTCACAGCAGCTATTTCACGGGCATGCCGGCTACCACGCCGCTATCCGCATCGAGCAGGAACAGGTCTGCGCCGCCGCTGCCGGCAGACAGGATCATTCCTTCGGACACGCCGAAGCGCATCTTGCGTGGGGCGAGGTTCGCGATGAAGACCACGCTGCGGCCGACCAGTTTTTCCGGTTCAGCGTAGGCCGCGCGGATGCCGGAGAAAATCTGGCGCTTGCCGAGATCACCCGCATCGAGTTCGAAGCGCAACAGCTTGTCGGAGCCGTCGACGAATTCGCAGGCGAGCACTTTGCCGATGCGCAGATCGAGTTTGGCGAAGTCGTCGATCGAGATGATCGGCGTTTCCGTCGCGTCGACCGCTGCCGCGTTCGCGGGAGGGCCGGGCGGGGGTGGTGTTGCAACGGCGGTGGCAGGCGCAGCTGCGGTCGTTTCGGCGGGCTGCAGGGATTCCTTGGAGGCTTCGATC
>JBDTWV010000250.1:0-4808 GCA_040006495.1 Dokdonella sp. | reverse complement strand
CAACCTTGGGATTCGGTCTGCTACCCGCTTTACGCGCGTCCAATCGCGCCCCTGGCGCCAGCGAAGCACTGGGCGGACGTCAAACCGCAGGCCGCCGTTCGCGCATGGGTGGAACCCTCGTCGTCGCCCAGATCGCACTCACCTTGGTTTTGCTGGTAACGGGCGGCCTGCTGTTGCGCGCAATGCAGCGCGCCACTGCGATCGATCTTGGATTCAATGCGCAGCACGTGCTGGTGGGTGATTTCAACCTGCGCCCGAGCGGATATGAAGAAGCGCATCAACTGCGCCTGCAACAGTCGCTGCTCGAGCACACGCGCACGCTGCCCGGCGTGCAACTGGCCAGCCTCGCTGCCGTGACGCCGCTGAGCCTCGACCGAATGCAGATGGGTAGCTTCCAGGTCGCGGGCGTCAGCGAGGATGAGCTGTCGCCGGACGTCAACCTGATTTCACCGGGCTATTTTGCGGCCCTCGAAATCAAGCTTCAGGGCCGTGACTTCGACACGCACGACGCGAAGGGAAGCACTGATGTCGGCGTCGTCAATACAGCGCTCGCACATCGACTCGCTGCCAATGGCGATGTGCTCGGACGTACTTTCAGCTATGGCGACGGCAAGGATATGCGCCAGGTGACCGTGATCGGTATTGTCGCCAATGGTCGCTATGCATCGTTGTCCGATGCCAATCAGCCGTTCCTGTTCCTGCCGTTGACGCAGTGGCCGCGCGCTGAAACTTCACTGGTCGTGAAAACCGACCTGCCCGCCAATACGTTCGCAAAGCAGCTGCATACGGAATTGCAAGCACTGGATGCATCGCAGCCTGCCGGCCAAGTGCACCCGCTCAGCGATTTCATCGCATTGTCACTGTTGCCGCAAAGGATTGCCGCTCTGATGTCGCTTGCACTCGGTTCCCTGGGCCTGTTGCTCGCCGTAATCGGTCTGTACGGATTGATCACGATGCACATCGCCAGTCATACGGGTGAATTCGGCGTGCGTCTCGCGCTCGGCGCAAGCCCTGCGCGAATTCTGCGCGAGGTCATGCGACGTGGCGCGCGACTGCTGGTCATCGGCTTGACGGTCGGCGCGCTGCTCTCATTCGGGTGTGCGCAATTGATCTCCAGCCTGCTGTTTGGCGCGGGTCCTGGGGATGCGTCTGTATTTGCCATTGGCGCCATCGTGCTGGCTGCAGCGGCACTCTTCGCCTGCTGGTTGCCGGCACGAAACGCGGCTCGCACCGCGCCGATGGAGGCGTTGAGACATGAATGACCGGAGCCGAGGTCCGCGATGAATCGCCTGCTCGCGGATGTTCGCCACGCGCTGCGCGTGCTACTTGCGCGACCAACGTTCTTTCTCACTGCGGTGCTGACCTTGACCCTTGGGATCGGCGCGGTGGCGGCAATCTTCACGGTCTACGACGCGGTGCTGCTGAAGCCACTCCCGTTCGCAAATGCCGATCGCATCGTGCGTATTACGCGTGAACAGCCGCCGGCACATCAGAGCACGATCTCGCTGCAGGCGTTCCAGGAATGGCGCGATCGTAGCGGCGCTGCCCTCAGCGCAGTTGGTGCATACACGGACGAAACACGCAATCTCACCAGCGGCGGCGAGGCGCAACGCCTGGCGGTGTACATGGTCACGCCGGGATTCTGGAATGTGTTCGGCCAGACGCTGGCACTCGGCCACGCGTTCGGCGACGACGAAGAAACCCACAACGAGCGCGTCGTCGTGCTAAGCAATGCACTGTGGCGCAATCACTTCAACGCCGATGCCGCGATCATCGGCCGCGATATCCAACTCAACGGCGACGCGTTCCGCGTGGTCGGCGTGAGCACGCCTGCGTTCCGCTATCCGTCGGATGCGCAGGTCTGGATTCCGACCTTCCTGCCAGGCAATACCACGCGCAGGCGTGACATGAATTTCCTGCGCGTGGTGGCGCGCCTGCGCGATGGCGTTTCGCTGCAACAGGCGCGCGCCGTCATGAATGGCATCACCGATTGGCAGGCTCATGCGTTTCCTCAAGACCACGCAGGCCTGCACGCCGGCGTTACGACACTGCAGGATCTGGTCAGCGGCAACTTGCGCCAACCCTTGCACATGCTGCTACTGGCCGCAGCGCTGGTGTTGCTGATCGCCTGCGCGAACCTCGCCAACCTGATGCTCGCGCGCGGTCAATCGCGTGCGCAGGAACTCGCGCTGCGCAGTGCACTCGGTGCCAGCCGCAGCCGGTTGGCACGGCAAGTGCTGACCGAATCGCTGGTGATCGCACTGTGTGGCGCAGTCGTCGGGCTGTTAGTCGCCAAGCCGGCGATCGCCGCGCTGGTCGCACTTGCGCCCGATCTGCTGCCCGCCTACAACGCGCCCGGCGTCGACCTGCGCGTAATGGCGACAACCACCGCGATCGCGCTCGGCACCTTGCTGCTGTTCGGCCTGCTGCCCGCGCTGCGCGCCGCGCGCACCGATCCGATCCAGGCCATGCAGGGTGCGTCGCGCAGCCAGACCGGTTCGCGCAGCCAGGTCCGCGCTCGCGCAATTCTTGTCTCGGCCGAGATCGCATTGGCGATGACCTTGCTGGCCGGCGCCGGGCTGTTGATCGATAGCCTGCACCGGCTCGATGCGGTCGACTCGGGTATTGGTTCGCCGCAGGTGCTGACGGCGGGATTCTCGATTTCGCTCCCCGTGCAGCAACCGGGCGACGTGCTCGATCAATGGGCGCAGCACACGATCGCCCAACTCGCGCCGCGCCTCGATGCGATCCAGGCGCGTCTACGCGCGCTGCCCGGCGTCGAATCGGTCGCGCTCGCCAATCGCCTGCCCGCCTCCGGCGACTGGGGCTGGAACAGCGTATTCACGATTCCAGGACGCGCGCTCGGCAACTCGGTCGCCGCCGAATGGCGTTTCGTAAGTCCGGACTATTTCCGCACCTTCGGCATTGCGCTCAAGGCGGGCCGAGTGTTCACCGAGGACGACGGTGCGCACTCGCTGTATCCGACCGATGTCCTCGTCAACCAAGCGTTCGCCGACCGCTATCTCGCCGGTTCCGATCCGCTGAGTCAGACCATCATCATCTTCGGCGACCAGCCCAAGCGTATCGTCGGCGTCGTCGGCAACGTGCGTCAGGTCGGGCTCGACAAGCCACCCAATACGGAAGTCTATTTCCCGGTCCGCAAGGCCGCGGTCGGTGATCTCGTGCTCGCACTCAAGGTCAAGGGCGACGCAGTCGCGTATGCCGAACCGCTGCGCCGCGCGATGCGCGAAGTCGCGCCCGACGTGCCGCTGTACTCGATCCGCACGATGGATGACGTGACCGGAGCAACGCTGCGCTTGCGCCGCTTTAACATGATCCTGATGAGCGTTTTCGCCGGGTTGGCCGTCGCCCTCGCCGCAATCGGTGTGTATGGCGTGATCGCCTATCAGGTTGGCCAGCGCCGCCGCGAACTGGGGGTGCGCCGAGCACTTGGAGCAAACCCCAGCGATATCCATCACCTCATGCTCGCTTCCGGCATGTCCATGATCGCGCCCGGCCTTGTGCTAGGTGTGCTCGGCGCGCTCGCACTTGGCCAACTGATTGCAGCGCAACTCTACGGTGTCGGTGCCGCCGATCCGATCGTGCTGAGTGGCGTCGCGAGCGTACTCGTGGTGGTCGCACTCGCCGCATGTGCCATACCGACCTTGCGCGCGACGCGTGTCTCCCCCGTCGAGGCATTGCGCGATGAGTGAGCACGATGAAATCACGACACCGAGGGCACAATGATGTTCGACACTCTGCTCCAGGATCTCCGCTACGGCCTGCGTACGCTCGCCGCCAAGCCCGGCTTCACCACGGCTGCGCTGCTGACACTCGCGCTGGGAATCGGTGCCAATACGCTGGTGTTCAGCCTGATTGACGGTATATACCTGAAGCCGCTGCCGTACCGAAACGATGCCGCGCTGATCGACATCGAGAACGCGTATCCGAAGATGGGACTTGCAGCGACTGGCGCGTCAATTCCGGATTACCTCGATCGCCGCGGGCAGGTGCCTGCGCTTGCCGACAGTGCGCTGTACACCGGCGACAACTTCAACCTCGCCGAGAATGGCGTGCCCGAGCGCATGCATGGCATCCGAGCGACGCCGTCGCTGTTCTCGACGCTCGGCGTCGCTGCCGCACTCGGCCGCACGTTCACTGACGACGAGGCCCTCGTCGGCCGCGACAAGGTCGTCATGATCGGCAACGCGCTCTGGCGCAACCAGTTCAATGCCGACCCATCGACGGTCGGTCGCGACTTGCGTCTGAATGGTGAAAACTACCTCATCGTCGGGGTGATGCCGGCCGGCTTCATGTTTCCGGATCGCGATACGGCGCTCTACGTCCCGTTCGCATTCACCGAGACGCAGAAAGCCGACAACCAGCGCGGTGTCGAGTTCTCCACCTCCATCGCGCGGTTGGCACCGGGTGCGACCCTGGCCGACGTCAAGGCACAGAGCGATCTCGTCATCCAGCACAACTTCGATCGCATCGGCGCGATCGGTGGCGATGGCGCGCAGTTCGCGCAATACATGCGCGCGGCCGGCTTCACGGTCAGCGTACGCCCGCTGCGCACCCTGCTCGCGGGCGATCACACGCAGATGCTGCTCCTGCTGCAGCTCGCGGTGGCGCTGGTGTTGTTGATCGCCTGCGCGAACATCGCCAATCTGCTGCTGACCCGGCTGTCGTCGCGGCAGAAGGAGTTTTCGGTGCGCACCGCACTGGGTGCGAGCCGCCTGCGCATCGCACGCCAGTTGCTGATCGAGGCGCTGCTGCTGGCGCTCGCCGGCGCCTCGCTCGGCGTCGTC
>JBDTWV010000249.1:0-4809 GCA_040006495.1 Dokdonella sp. | reverse complement strand
GCGCCACGCGTTTCCGCAGCTACGGCTGGCAGGTGATCGGGCCGATCGACGGCCACGACGTCGAAGCAGTCGACCGCGCGATCGCCGCAGCGAAGGCCAACACGATGCAGCCGAGTTTCATCCTGTGCCGCACCACGATCGGCCGCGGCGCTCCGACCCGCGCCGGCACCGCGAAGGCGCATGGCGAGGCACTCGGCACAGAAGAACTCGCCGCGACGCGCAAGGCCTTGGATTGGCCGTATGCGCCATTCGAGATCCCCGCTGACATCTACAGCAGCTGGGATGCGCGTGACGCCGGCGCTGCGCGCGAAGCCGAATGGAACACGCGGTTCGCGGCGTATCAGTCCGCGCATGCGGACGAAGCCGCGGAGCTCCTGCGCCGCCTCGGCGGCGATTTGCCGAAGAACTTCGCGCAGATCGCTTCGACGTTGATTGCCGATGCGAATGCCAAAGCCGAGAGCGTCGCCTCGCGCAAGGCGAGCCAGTACGCGATCGAGGCGTTCGCGCCAGCACTGCCGGAAATGCTCGGCGGCTCGGCCGACCTGACCCATTCCAATTTGACGTTGTGGAAAGGTGCGCGTTTGCTGCTTGGCGCCGGCACCGGCCGACACATCAGTTACGGCGTGCGTGAATTCGGCATGGCCGCGATCATGAATGGCGTTGCGCTGCACGGCGGCTTCATTCCGTTCGGTGGCACCTTCCTGACCTTCAGCGACTACAGCCGCAACGCGATCCGGATGGCCGCGCTGATGAACCTGCGCGTGATTCACGTATTCACCCACGACTCAATTGGACTTGGCGAAGACGGCCCGACCCATCAGTCGGTCGAGCACGTGTCGAGCCTGCGCCTGATCCCGAACCTTGACGTCTGGCGCCCCTGCGACACCGTCGAGACCGCGGTCGCATGGAAGCTTGCGTTGCAACGCAAGAACGCGCCAACCGCGCTCGCGCTGTCGCGCCAAACCCTGCCATTCGTGCCGCGAAGTGACGCGCAGATCGCCGCGATCGAACGTGGGGGCTATGTGCTCGTCGAAGCGACAGGCGGCGTGGCGCAACGCATCGTGATCGCGACCGGCTCCGAAATTGGGCTCGCCCTCGACGCACGCAAACTCCTCGAAGCCGACGGCGTCCCGACGCGGGTGGTGTCGATGCCCTCGACCGAAGCGTTCGATCGCCAGGACGAGGCGTAACGTGCGGATGTACTGCCAACCGACGTGGCGAAGATCGCGATCGAAGCCGGCACAACCGCACTGTGGTGGAAGTACGTGCGCGGCAACGGCACGGTGATCGGCTTGGACCGCTTCGGCGAATCCGCGCCGGCCGGCAAGTTGTTCGAGTTCTTCGGCTTGACCGCCGCGAACGTCGCCGACGCGGCTCGGCGCTGCTGATCGGTGGAGTGCGGCGTGCACGCCAACGCAATTCTCTGCGATCTCGACGGCACCCTGCTCGATACCGTGGCGGACATCGCCTTCGCGGTGAACACCACGTTGCGCGACCTCGGTCGCGCAACGATCAGCACGGCCGCCGTCACCGCCTACGTCGGCCAAGGCGTTGATGTGTTGCTGCATCGCGCGCTGAGCGGTGACCGCGAAGGACGCGTCGACGCCGACCTGCTGCAGCGTGCACGCGCCCGCTTCGACCCGGTCTACATCGCGGTCAACGGCCAGAACGCGCGCATTTATCCCGGCGTCGAAGAAGGTCTGTCCCGCTTCGCCGCGCTCGGCTTGCGCCTCGGCTGCGTGACCAACAAACCACAGCGCGCGGCCGAAGTGATCCTCGTGCAGTTCGACCTGGCACGCCATTTTGATTGCGTGGTCGGCGGCGACGCGTTGCCCCAACGCAAACCTGCGCCGCAACCGTTCTGGCACGCCGCAGACCGGCTCGGCGTTCCGCGCGCGGACTGCCTGGTACTGGGCGACTCGGCCAACGACGCGAACGGTGCGCGCGCAGCCGGCATGCGCGTCGCCCTCGTCGATTATGGCTATAGCGAAGGTCGCCCGATCAGTGAGATCGATTGCGATGCGGTCTTTTCGTCGTTCGTCGAACTGGCAGACATGCTCGAAGCGCACGATTGCACCGAACCGCGATAGCCAATCCCGAGCCCTGCACCCGCATGTCCGGGGCTACACTACAGGCATCACGAGCGCCGCCATGTTCAACGAAGATCCTTCCGAGACCGTCCGCAAGCTGACCGAGTTGAAGCTCGAACATCGCGACTTGGACGTCGCGATCGCGGCTCTGCCAGTCGGCCCGGGCTGCGACGAGTTGCAGCTCACGCGGATGAAGAAGCGCAAGCTGCGTCTCAAGGACATGATCGCCTACCTCGAAGACAAGCTCATTCCGGACCTCGGCGCCTGAGCGCTGTGTGCGACGTCAGTCGTCGCCCTTTGGTGTGTAATCGCAAGCGCCGATGCGCTGACCTTCGTAGGTCGTGTCGATGACCATCGCCTTGCCTTCGATCGAGCTGGTCATGTGGGTCGCGCCGCGCACACCGCCGTCGGCTGCCATCGTGAATGTGGTATCGCCTTCCATCGCCATCGGCTCGGTGCACTCCATGTGAAAACTGACCGTGTCGCCGACTTCCTTGTAGCCGCTGGTGGTGCAGCCTTTGGCCTTCTGTACCATCTTCCGCGCATCGGGTTTTTTCGCGGACGCGCAGCTTTCCATGGTGTGCGAGCGCGCCGGCACGTTGATACCGGGCAGCTGCATCTTCACCGATACCGTCATCTTGATCAGGTTCCCGGGTTCGGCATGGGCCGCGGTCGGTACGGCGGTCGTCGCAAACAGGCACAAGGCGCAGAGGCTCAACACGGGACTCAAGTTCATGACTGGATTCCTGGACTGTGTGAAGGGGTGATGGGTGGTATCTAACAATACGCGATCACCGCAGATTGCCGCCGATTGCGCATCGCGCGGGATCGCCGCCTATATGGTAGCGCGGCTATCGCGACGAGACTGCGCCGATGCTGGCGCCAGGCGACGCGCAACGGGGCGCTTCGGCGTTCCGGTGCACACGCACCCTCGCGGCGCTGATCCCGTCGATTCCGATTGAACGTACGATCAATCTTCGCACTACCGGCGCACCGAGCCTGCTCGACAGGTGAACGAGGACAACGCATGGAAACCAATTTTTGGCTGCAACGCTGGCGCGAAGGTCGCACCGGCTTCCACCGTGATCGCGTGATGCCTTTGCTGACGCAGCACTGGGATGCACTCGCGCTATCGCCCGGCAGCCGCGTGTTCGTGCCGCTGGCCGGCAAGTCGCTGGATATGCTGTGGCTGGCCGCGCAGGGATATCGCGTGCTCGGCGTGGAGCTTTCATCCTTGGCCGTGCAGCAATTTTTTGCCGACAACGATCTGCGCCCAGAGGTACACGACTCTCGCTATGGACGCCACCACGTCGCAGGTGCGATCGAGCTGATCTGTGGTGATGCGTTCGCGCTCGACGCTGCGGCGCTCGCCGACTGCGCCAGCGTCTACGATCGCGCGGCGGTGATTGCGCTGCCGGCGGATATGCGGCGACGTTATGCCGAAGAACTGTATGCGCGCCTGCCCGCCGGTTGCCGTGGCCTGATGATTACCCTGGAATATCCGCAGGCAGAAAAGGTCGGGCCGCCATTTTCGGTCGACGAGCGCGAAGTCCGCAGCGTGTTCGGTGCGCGCTGGCAGATCGACCTGCTGGACCGACGCGATATTCTCGATTCGGAGCCTGGCTTCGTGGCAGAAGGCGTGAGCGCGTTGGCCACCGCGGTGTATCGGCTGCGTCGGGCAAGCGACTGATCGACGCTGATGCCAACCCTGTGGGGATGACTCGCTGCTGACTAGGTCTCAATGCCGAGATAGCGGTTCTTGAGTAGCACGTAATGCTGCGCCGAGTAATACAGTCGTTCGATCTCCACATCCGACAGCCTGCGTACGCAGCGTGCCGGATTGCCGACCCAGAGCTCGCCTTCGCCGACGATCTTGCCGGGTGCAACCAGCGCACCGGCACCTACCATGCTGTGACGGTGGACGACGACGCCGTCGAGCACCGTCGCGTGCATGCCGATCAGGCACGCGTCGCCGATCGTGCAGGCATGCACGACCGCCGCGTGGCCAATCGTGACGTCGGCGCCGATGGTGAGCGGGAAGCCCTCGTCCGTGTACTCGCCGGCATGGGTCACGTGTAGCACCGCGCCATCCTGCACGTTCGTGCGTGCGCCGATGCGGATGTAATGCACGTCGCCACGCGCGACGACACACGGCCACAGCGACGCCTCGTCGCCAATCTCCACATCGCCGATCACGTGTGCGGCCGGATCGATGTAGACGTTCGCGCCGAGGCGCGGTGTGATGCCTTGGTAAGGTCGGATAGCCATCGTGCAAGCGTAGTGCGGTCGTCGCCACGCGACAACCGGCGAGCACGTGGATACGAGCATCGCGCCTTGCGGCGCGCTGCTCGTGTTTTCGATCCACCCGCCATGCTTGATTTTCCGTTGCGCACGCGCCACGTTGTCGGGCCGATCCAAACGATTTCCGCCATGACACCCGACAACCCACTCCTCGCCACTTCCGGCCTGCCGCGCTTCTCCGCGATTCGCCCGGAACATGTCGAACCCGCAGTCGATGTCGTGCTGGACGATTACCGTGCCCGCATCGACGCCCTCCTCTTATCCGCCGCGCCGCGCGATTTTTCCAGTGTCGTGTTGCTCGGCGAGGAGCTGGAAGACCGCCTCGGTCGGGTCTGGGCCCCGGTGTCCCATTTACACGGGGTCGCCGATTCGGAGGAACTGCGCAAAGCGTATTCGGCCGCGCAGGAAAAGATCGTCG
>JBDTWV010000248.1:0-4812 GCA_040006495.1 Dokdonella sp. | reverse complement strand
CGTCGCCGCCGGGCCGGGCAGCGAGTTCGATCCCGCCACTATCCCGGCGATCTGCCGCGGCAGGCCCACCGACAGTCAAATTGTCGGGTAACGATTGCACCACGATTCCAAACGTGCCGCGCTTGCCGATCGTTCCGGATGTGTCGGTGCCGATGAAATTGCCGGCAATGGTCACGTTGTTGGCCGCCACCGATATCTCGTCAAAGTGACTATTGAGCACGAGCCCGCGTATCGTGGTGCCGTCGGCGCCCGCCGCGATATGCAGATCCCCGGTACTCGGGGCCAGGTCGATTTCGATGGTCGGCACCGCATTGATGCCGGCATTCAACGCATTGGTATTCGGGCTGGATCCGGGCTGCGTGTAGCCATCGATCAGCACCGGCTTGGTAATGTCCGGCACAGGGCTCCCGGGCGCAATCGTGTGCACGCCGGCACCGACAATATTGAAATGTATCGCATCTCCTGTGCCGTAAACGCCCGGGGTCTGCGCCGCAATATCTGCGTCGCCAAGGTCGTTGCCAGCGTTGATCGACAGGATCGCCTCGCGCAACGTCACCTTGCCATCGGCGGGCGCCACCGTATCGTCGGTCGAAGTCACTGCGATCGTCGCCGCAAAGCCTGGTGCGGACAGGCACAACGTCATCAGCGCGAACAGCGTTGACCGGAATGAAAAGTGGATCATTGCGTTCTCCTTGAGTGTGATGACCGTTTTCCTTGCGGCGCGTCGTTCGCGCCGTGGCTGCGCTGCGTTCAGTGGGGACCTTAGAGCCGCGGTGCCAACTTGCGTCCCAGCTCTTTCAGGTTGTCGAGCGACGACGAGCTTGGCACGCCTTCGTTCAACATCAGTACGGCCATCCGATGCCCGCGTTGGATCGCCAACAGCGTGATGTCGGCGTAGATCCCGCGTTGCGGGTCCGCTTTTTCCAGAACTGCGACCGCGTGGTCGCCAATGCCCTCCACTTTGTGGAACTGGATCCGGTCCAATGCGCCATTGACGCGGGGATCGACGGCGCCTTGAAGCTCGCCTCGCAAGTCGTTCTCAAATGCCCCGGCTTCGACCTTGGAAGCTTCGACGCCGATCTGCCCAGTCGGTGTTTTCCATGCGCAGCGGTCCAGGCCGTATTGCAGGCTCTCGGTATTGCGCTTGCCGGGCGCTGCGTTTGGAGAAACCTGACGGACTTCCGCATCGGTGAGCAGGTCGCAGGCGTTCTCGACCGGAGCAGTCGACGGAACGCGGGCAGTCACAGCGCTCGGCTTGGGGGAAATTGGCGCGCCTGCGCCTGCCCGCACCGTCGCGTTGCCATCGGCGCTGCTCGAACAGCCCGATACCCAGCCAGCCAGCAAAGTCATCGCGATGATGTTGCGTAGTACGTGCATGAAATAGTCCTGTGTTGGTTGGTTTGCGCAGTCAGATGGGATTGGCTGCGAGGTGCACGCGGCGTGGTTCGAGGCCGCGTCGAAACGATCCCAGTCAGTCGCTGCTGGTTCCGCCGAACTGATCTGCAAAGATTGTGTCGTTGGCGAGCAGCCGGGTGACTGTGATATCGACGTCATCGTTGGCCGTCGACCAGACGCGCGAGCCGGTCAACATGACGGAATTGCTGTCTACCAACATGCCGGCGCTGGACGCGGCGGCATCTCCGACCGTGACCGCCGGAAATGCCATTTCCTGGCTGGCATGCAGTGTCATTCCACTGGCGCCGTATTGCTGGACGACCTGCTTTTGACTCAGCGCATACGTGCCATTGACGAAGTCGTAGGTCCAGGTCCCGGCCGTCAAGCCGATGACCAGATCGCGGTTATTCGAGCGTTCGGCAATGGCGGAAGGTCGCGTGTTTTTCCAGTGATTGCCAAATCCCGCACCAGTCAGGGCCTTGGTGCAGATGCCGCTTCCGCAAAACCCCGCATCGAAACTCAAGACTCCGCTGGCGTGCATCCTCGCGAGCAACAAGGCGGGTTGTCCGGCGACACTGGTGTCCGCCGTACCGGCCATCGCAATATCCCCTGCGTGCAGCACGACAACAGCAGTTACCGCCGCGCTCTGGGAAATATCTGGATTGTTGACTGCGACGGAACTGGCAAGGCTGCCATTCGCGGTATCGATCCCAACCAGGTAACCTTGATAATTCGTGGCTGAAACCTTGATGTTGCCGACCAGAATGAGTTGTTCACCGATGGTCACAATGGATGGAGGCAACAACGCCATGTCGAAAACGTTGACGTCGCGCCCGCTCGGAATGGATCCGAAGTTGAAGGTGGCTCGGCCATCGCCATCAAAGGTGGGGACCAACGCACCGTCGGTCACACTCAATTTCGCTACCGCGATCTGATAGCCAACCGCTGAATCCGCATAACCGGCGACGTAGAGAAAGCCCGCCGGATCGAACTGCACGCGCGTGGCCACGTCGGTGTTGCTTGCTCCCAGATTGAAGTCGATCAATTGATAGTCTCCTCCGGGACCGTGCAGGTTGCCGAAGCCCACGCAACTTGCGCCCGTCGCCAAGTCCAGGCAGAAAACGCTGAATTGTTGGTCCGGGGTCAGAAACGATTGCGCGCCGACGAAATAGAGCCGCCCTGAAGCTCCATCAATAGTTACATCGCGAATGGTCATGGAGGTGGGTACGGTCAGCTTCCCGCCGTTGCCCCAATTTGTTACCGGGGTACCATCCAAGGTTGTTTTCGCCACCAAGACGTCGTATGCGGTTCCATTGAAGTGATTGCCCACGACGTAGTAGTAAGGCACGCAGGGAAAACCCTGGCAGCGATAGAACGTGCGCATGCCGGTGTCATGAGTGTGGCCCCCCGCATTGAAATCATCGATTTTCTCACCGGCGTTCCCGAACCCAGCGTCGAAATCAAGATCGCTGACGGCCAGCGCATCGATGGAGTCGGGCATATAGCTCGTCGCAGCGATCGCCTCTTTCTTGGCGGCCTCCCAGTCGAGGTTTTGAGCAAACACGTGGCCACACAGGGTCAATGAGGAGATTAGAGCAATCAAATGGTGTTTCATTTTCGTTTCCGTAAACTCAACAAATGGTGGCAACTCGAGTCATCTTTCTCGCAGGTCGACAAAATGAGCGACCCAATGCGACGCCTTCGCTGTGCAAACCCATCAACACGACGGCAAGGGCACCGCCCGACGTCACGCCTTGCTCTTGTCCTATTCCGCGAACCGCAGGTCCGATTACAGGAAGCTAGCGATCTCAGTTCACTCCACGGGCATTCATGACGCGGCGTCGGCGATCTGGACATGTCTGCTGCGCAGGCGAACACGTAAACGAAATTCCCCGAGGCTGTTTAGGGCCTCTTCCGCCTCTCACGGCAAGCCGTATCCATCCGATGTGCTCCTTCATACGAGAATCCGCGGGCGATCGGACATCGCGTGGGTCGCGCCCAACGCAGTGAGATGAAGCTCGCGCTTTCGACCGCTCGCGTTCGCCTGCAACATGTCTTTGACATAGCAGGAACCAACGACAAGCGCTGTTGCGGCGGCTGCCGTTGGAGGGGGCGCCCGGGGGTTGGCATCGCAGCACAAGAATGCTGGCTAAAAACGCGTAAGCTGTTTGCGCACCGTCGGCACTCAGGGGAGTTGGATTTTGCGACGCGTCTGGCTATCCCCGGAACGCCTGACGCGAGAGAATCGCAGCATCGGGGTGCCACGCGGCAATACGGATAATTGCATCGGCTCGACATGCCAACAAACGATCTCGACTATCTCCTCCATGTGGCCAGCCGCGGTGATCCCGCTGCGCTCGAAGCGATGTTTGCGCAGGTCTACGGCGAGCTCAAGCAGGTTGCGCGCAAGCAGCTCAGGGCCGCGCCAGGCGCGACCCTCAATACGACCGGTCTGCTGCACGAGGCTTACCTCAAGCTCAGCGGTTCGAATCCGCCCGATATACACAGCCGCGTGCACTTCTTCGCGCTAGCCGCCAAGGCGATGCGCCAGATCGTGATCGATCATGCGCGTGCACGGCTTACCGAAAAGCGCGGCGGCATGCAGGCGCAACTGGTCGATCTGGACGCCGCGGCGGAGGTTGCCAGCGGCGATTTCGGGCCGGATGCGCTGCTGCGCCTCGAGCGAGCGTTGCTGCAACTTGAAGCCCACGAGCCACGCCTGGCCAACCTGATCGATCTGCGCTTCTTTGCCGGCCTCAGTACGGCCGAGATTGCGTCGCTGCAGGATCTGACCGAACGTACCGTTTCGCGCGACTGGCGCCGTGCACGCGCCCATCTGTACGACGCGCTGTACGCTGATGGCTGATTCCCATTCCCTGGACGGCGAGCGACTCTCCGAATTGTTCGAACGCGGTATCGAGATCGCTGCGAGCGAGCGTGAAGCATGGCTCGACGAAGTCTGCGCCGGTGATAGCCGACTGCGCGACAAACTCGCACGCCTGCTGCGCGCCGACGCGCGCGAATCCGGCATCCTTGATACGCCGCCCGCGCTGATCGCGGAATCGCTTGCGCAACGCAGTACGTCACACGACTCGCCGCGCATGCTCGGGCCCTACACGGTGCTGCGCTCGATCGGCGTCGGCGGCATGGGCGAGGTGTGGCTGGCCGAACGCAGCGACGGTGAGTTCGAGCAGCGCGTCGCGATCAAGCAGGTCGCCTATCCGACGCCGGGGCTGCTGCAGCGCTTCCGCCAGGAACGCCAGATCCTCGCGCATCTTGACCATCCGAATATCGCGCGCCTGCTCGATGGCGGCGTCGATGCGCAAGGTGCGCCGTATCTGGTGATGGAATACGTCGAAGGCGTGCCGCTGACCGAGTACGTGCGTGAACATGCGCTCGGTTTGCCCGCACGCCTGC
>JBDTWV010000247.1:0-4854 GCA_040006495.1 Dokdonella sp. | reverse complement strand
GCTGAGGGTATCGCCCTTGCGGACCACGTAGGTCTTGACCGCCGCACGCTGTGGCGACGTCGCGATCGTCTTGGTGACAGACGGAGGCGGCGTGGGAATCACAGCCGCGTGTAGTTCGGATGCGAGCTTCTGCCAGCGGCCGGCTGCGCAGTCACGCTGATAAACCTTTTCCAGATGCTGCGGCACCGACAGTTGCGCGCCGACGGGCTGTTGCTGCTGTGGATCGAGCTGCGGGTTGAGATTGCGCAATGTGCGGAACCACCCATTGTGCAAGTTCCCGTCCTGGCCGAAACACACTGTGAGTTCAGCGATCGACGCCGGGCTTTTCAGGGTGATGCTGCCGGTACGTCCGGCAATTTTTGGCCATTGCAGGTTGTACCGCTCCGGGTGCATGAACAGCCATGCAGCGGCGAGCACCATAGGTACGTATTCGCGGGTTTCCTGGGAAACGCCGTAGTACACCTCGGGGCTCCAGAAACTCATTGCGTTCGCGCCACGTCCGGCGCGGCGCTGCATCGCGCCTTCGCCGCCGTTGTACGCGCCGATCACCAGTTCGAGGTTGTTGTTGAAGATCGCCAGCTGCTCGTTTACATAGGCTGCGTTCGCACGCGCCGCCAACTGCGGATCGAAACGCTGATCGAATCCGTTGACCGTACCGAGGCCGAATCTCAGCCCCGTTGCATACATGAACTGCAACGGGCCGGAGGCGCCAGAACGCGATACCGCGTGGACCTTGCCGCCGGACTCCTTCGCCAGCATGCCGAACAGCAGCGCTTCGGGCAGGCCTGCCTTGTCATATTCGGGCCACATGCGCGAACGCATGTACTCGTAATTCTCGTACGCGCTGATCAGATTCGGTCGGTATTGGGTCAGCCATTCTTCGAGCGCCGCCTTGACCGGGCCATTCAACGCGATGATGTCGCCAAGCTCGCGCCCCTTGAGCAAGGTCACGGTTCGCCCGAGTTGCGGCAACGACGCCACCGCCGGCGAGGTTTCGCCCGATTGCGCGTCCGCTTCCGGCGTCGCGCCGTCGGTGTCGCCTTCAACGATCTCGCCGCCGATGCCCTGACGCATCAGATTGTCGAACACCTCGAAGAAACGCTGCTGATCGCAATCACGAATTTCGCCGCAGCGAGTCGCCGCGGCGCGCAGGTCGTCGAGAGCTGCCTTCATTTCCGATTGCGCCTGCCCCGCTTGGCCGTTGCGCGCCAGATCGAGCCCGCCCAGATAGCGTTTGCTGTCCTTATCTAGGCGTTGATACAACGCAGCCGACGCCGCGTCCGCTGGCTTGGCCGCGCTCGTGCGCGCATTGCCGTGCTGCGGCGTTCCTGCACAGGCACCCAGCGACAATGCCAATGCAGCGACTGATATGCGATGGAATGACGACATGCTTTTTAACTCCAGAAGATCGCGACACGGTAGCGATCACCGACGCACATCGCAAACCTGCTATGCGCCGAGCGCGGAGCGAATGCTGCAACGGCGGCGGACCACCCGTTATCATCCGGGGCTTGGGCAAACCGGAACAAGGATCTGCGAATGAGTGACATCCTGATTGGCAAAGGCGACCGCGACGTTTACCTGCTGCCGAAATATGCCAATCGCCACGGCATGATCGCGGGCGCCACCGGCACCGGAAAATCCGTCTCCCTGATGCTGCTCGCCGAAGGCTTCTCCAAACTCGGCGTGCCGGTGTTCCTCGCCGATGTCAAAGGCGATCTCGCCGGCCTCGCCGAGCCGGGCGCAATGAACGACAAGCTCAAGGCGCGCATCGACAAGCTCGGGATCACCTGGACGGCAGCGTCCAATCCGGTCGTGTTCTGGGACATCTTCGGCAAGCTCGGGCATCCGGTGCGCACGACGGTGTCGGAAATGGGACCGACCTTGTTCGCCCGTCTGCTCGAGCTCAACGAGATCCAGTCCGGCGTACTCGAGGTCGTGTTCAAGGCTGCCGACGACAATGGATGGCTGCTGCTCGACCTCAAGGATCTGCGTGCATTGCTGGTCTGGGCCAGCGAGAACGCGAAGGATCTCTCGCAGCATTACGGCTTGATCTCGCCGACCTCGGTCGCCGCGATCCAGCGCGCTTTGCTGTCGCTGGATCAAGCCGGCGGCGAGTCCTTTTTCGGCGAGCCCGCACTCGATCTCGCCGATTTCATGCGCCAGGACCTGTCCGGCCGCGGCATCGTCAACATCCTCGCCGCCGACAAGTTGATCCTGAAGCCGAAGCTCTACACGACATTCCTGTTGTGGATGCTGTCGGAACTATTCGAGAAGCTGCCCGAAGTCGGCGATCTTGATCAACCGAAACTCGTGTTCTTCTTCGATGAGGCGCATCTGCTGTTCGACGATGCGCCAGCCAGCTTGCGCCAGCGTGTCGAACAAGTCGTGCGCTTGATCCGCTCGAAGGGCGTCGGCGTTTATTTTTGTTCGCAAAATCCCGACGATCTGCCCGACGTGATCCTCGGCCAGATGGGCAACCGCATCCAGCATGCGTTGCGCGCGTTCACGCCGCGCGACCAGAAAGCGGTCAAGGCCGCTGCAGAAACGCTGGCACCTAATCCGAAAGTCAATGTCGTGCAGGCGATCACCCAACTCGGTGTCGGCGAGGCCCTCGTGTCGACGCTGCAGGATAAAGGCGTGCCGCTGCCGGTGGAACTCACGCTGATTTCCTCGCCGGGCTGCCGCATTGGCACGATCACCGACGATGAGCGCGCCGCGGTTCGCTCGCGTTCTCCGGTCGGTGGAAAATACGACACGCCGATCGATCGCGAATCGGCGTTCGAAGTCCTGGCTGCGCGGGCGGCCCAGCAAGCTGCAACTCAACCCGCAGCCGGAACACCCGCTGACGTTGCGTCACAGGGCAGCGGGTGGATGGGCGCGGCAAAGGACATGGTGCTTGGCACGAGCCGGCGCCAGGGCATGCTCGAAGCGATGGCAAAATCAATGGCGCGCAATGTCGGTGGCCAACTTGGCCGCTCGATACTGCGTGGCGTACTCGGCTCGATCAGCAAACGCTGAGCACCTTCAATCCGCCCCAACCAGGATCTCACGTGACGGACCATCCACCGATCGAACCGTTCTGGCAGCGCCTGCGCGCAATTTCGTTTTATCCGGCACATACAGGTGCCCTGAGCACGATCGCCGTGCTCGCGCTGTGTCACATGGTCGACTACCTGCCGCTTGGCATTTTTGGCTGGATCGCGACGCTGCTGATCTGGGTCACGTTGTACAAATACGCATTCGAATGTCTGCGCGCCTCAGCAGATGGCCGGCTCGAGCCACCGGAGTTCGCGACGTCGGTCGACGACTCGCTCGGCTGGATGCAGATCTGGCTGCAGGTCGCGTTCGTCGTCATGAACATTGTCGGCTTTTTGCTGTTCGGACCGGTCGGCGGGACGCTATGCGCGATCGTGCTCGCGCTCGCGCTGCCCGGCGCGATCATGTCGCTGGCGATGGATGAAAACCTCGCACATGCGCTCAACCCCGGCACGTGGCTGGCGATCTTCGCGCGCATCGGCTGGGCCTATCTCGCGGTCGCGGGCCTGTACTTCATGTTCAACGTCAGCCAGCGCTACGCGCAGGCGCTGGTGGTGCCGTTCCTGCCGCCGTTCGTATCACTCTTGGTGTTCTATTTCATCGCCAACTACGTGGTCGTGGCGACATTCCACCTGATGGGCTATCTCATCTACCAATACCACGAAGAAGTCGGGTACGAGCCGGCCGCGCCCAAGATCGCATTGCGCCGGACCAGTGACGATCCCGATCAGACCACGCTCGACGAGGCCGCGCAGCATGTACGCGATGGCCAGTTCGATGCGGCGCGCGAAATGATCGGTACGCAATTGCGCGGGCGCGGCGGTTCCGACGCGTTGCACACGCAGTACCGCAAGCTGCTCGCGCTCGGCGAGCATACGGGCGAACAACTGCGCCACGGCCGCGAATGGATCAGTGTGCTGCTTGCGCAGGACAAGGATCGCCGCGCGGTGGATGTCGCGCGCGAATGCCTCGGTCTCGATCCGGCGTTCCAGCTTGCCGAGCCGGGCGAGGTCGCACGCGTCGCTCAGAAAGCAGTCGACAGCGGTGCCACCCAGGTCGCGCTTAAACTCGTGTCCGGATTCCACAAGCGCCATCCGAAGCACCGCGACATTCCGCAGAACTATCTGCTCGCGGCAAAGCTGCTCGCCGAGCGCATGGGCAAGGACACTGAAGCACGCGCGCTGCTCGATCAGCTCACGCGCGCCTACCCGGACCATCCACTGGCGGCGGAGATCACTGCGTATCGGCAATTTCTCGACAAACTGGGATCTGCGCAGCCAGTACGCGCAACACCCTGAGCGCGAACACTTGCCTCAGCGTCAGACTCAGATACCGGCGCGGTCAGGCATCTGCCGTTAGCAACAATCGCGCTTTCTCCACAGCGAGGCTACGAGGGCAGACCGCGACCATGCGTTCCAGCAACGTACGCGCCGTTGCGGTCTCACCGCGCGCGCTGAGGTCCCGCGCGACGGCAAGACACGCTGCATCGAGGCCAGCGGTCAGCGGACCAGAAGTCAACAAATTCTCCAGCAACCGTGCCGCATCGGCACCGGCACCGATGGCGGGCCAGCGCCGCGCCAACGCAATTGTCTGCGCAAGTGTCAGCGGCAGCGTGCCCCTGCCGGTTTTCAGGTAGTCGTCATGGACACCTTTCTGTTCGCGTGTCTCGGTTGCAGTGCGCGTTGCGAACGCGAGCACGTGCTGCGCCGCTTCGGACAGGCGCGGCATGCGCGGCTCGCAGCGCGCGCAACGGTACAGCGCCACGAGGGCGTCGAAATCGTCGGAATGACGCGCGACGACGGGCTCAAGCAGGTC
>JBDTWV010000246.1:0-4862 GCA_040006495.1 Dokdonella sp. | reverse complement strand
ACTTCAAGGATATGGTCGAGTATCATGACGAGATTATCGGCCGGCTGCTTGATAGGCTCGACAAAATGGGGCAGCTCGACAACACTCTCGTCTTATACTTCGCCGACAACGGTACTGGGCAGTAAATCACTTCGCGGATGGGCGATCGCGTGATCCGCGGCGGGAAAGGGCTTACGATCGATACCGGCATTCACGTGCCCTTGATAGGGTACTGGAGAGGCAAGACCAAGACCGGACTGGTCACAGACACGCTGGTCGACTCGACCGATATCCTTCCGACCATCTTTGACGCCATCGGAGCCAAGTTGCCGGTGAAAGTGGACGGCCAAAGCTTTCTGCCGCAGATGCTAGGCCAAAAGGGGCATCCTCGCGAGTGGGTCTACTTCTGGTACAACCCGCTTCCCGGTCACGGCAAGGAGCAGTACCACAAGACCATCTTCGCGCTCGATCACGAATACAAGCTGTATTCGGATGGACGGCTCTTCCACATCACCGCCGATCCTGAGGAGAAGTCGCCACTCGATAAACAAAGAGCGCCGGAGGCATATCGGAAGCTTCAGGCCGCCATCGAATCGATGGGGGGCAACTAGCGACGGCTACTGGACTGCCACGTCTTGGACCTACGCCAAATGCATGGAAACGACCGCCCACCTGAGGATGGCCCCCTGACCGGCACGAGACAGTTTGACACAGTCCGGGAACTGCCGGAGCCATTCTTGCCTCTACCCGAAAGAGCGCCTGTATTTCGACTTGGCGTAGCGGGACTGGTCCAGCGCCACCATGCCCTTGGCTCCGCACTTCGATGAATCGCGGTACGGCACCGAATGGTCCTCTTTCCGGATGCCAACGGCCAAACTCAGTATTCGTTCGGCCAGGCAGAAGGTGGGAGAGCACGACGTGAACCAGACGGTGACGGACCAAAAAACAGTTGACAAGCGCAGCGCGACGCAGCATAATTGCTATAATCTATAATCTGAGGTAACTGCATTGTCCACGACCAAAACTTGCGTCCTAATCGCGCTCGTCAGCCTCGCCGCTGCGGCGCAAACCGTAACCAGCTCCATCAACGGCGCCCTCGTCGACTCCTCCGGGGCGGCAATTCCGGGAGCAGCTTGCACGCTGACGGCCCGCGATACCGGCGCAGTGCTACGCAGCCAGTCGGGTACAGACGGCTCATTCGTTTTCAACAGCGTCCCTGCCGGGGCCTACACCCTGAAGGCGGAAGCGAGCGGATTCCAGGCGCTCGAAATGACCGATTTGAGGGTCACCATCAGTGAAGTCCGGGCGTTGGGACGCCTCAAACTCAATGTCGGGGCGGTGAGCGAGAAGCTCAACGTTGTCGCGGAGGCGGGCGCTGTGCAGTTGTCAAGCTCTGAAAAATCCGGAGTACTGACGTCCGCCCAGATCGACCAGATCGCCGTCAAGGGACGCGACTTCATGGGGTTATTGGCAACGATCCCCGGGGTTATCGACACCAAAACCGATTCCCGGGACGCTTCCTCGCTGAGCGCCGCGAGCGGGATTTTCATCAATGGCGGCGGGCAAAACTCAAAGTCGGTTACCGTGGACGGTCACAACATCCTGGATATCGGCAACAACACGGATTTGCAGTTCCAGCCGAATATGGACTCCATCGCCGAGATCAAGGTGCTTACCAGCAACTACCAGGCGTCGTTCGGAAGGAACAGCTCCGGCGTGATCAGCGTCATTACGAAGTCCGGCACGCAGGGTTTTCACGGCAGCGGCTACTACTTCTTCCGGAATGAAGGCCTCAATGCCAACGACTTCTTCCGGAATCGCACCGGCACGCCAAATCCTCCTTACCGGTACAATACGTCCGGCTTCTCGGTCGGCGGTCCGGTCTATATCCCGAACAAGTTCAACACGAATAAGGACAAGTTGTTCTTTTTTGTGTCCTCTGAATTCGTCAGACGGCGTGAAGACTATGGCACGCTATTCGTCAACACGCCCACCGCTCCGGAACGAAAAGGAGACTTCTCCCAGAGTTTCGATGTAAACGGACAACTTACCCAAGTAAAAGATCCTCTTACCGGGAGCCCGTTTCCAGGGAACATTGTCCCGGCAAACCGTATCGACGCGATCGGCCAGGGGATACTCAACTTCTTCCCGTTGCCGAACTACACCGATCCCACTCCCAGCCTTCGCTATCAGCGAAACTACCGGTCCGGGTACAGCGGGGGACATCCGCGCAACGACACGCTGGTTCGACTGGACGCCAACTTCTGGCCCTCCTTCCGCTTCTATTATCGCTTCATCGACGACACAGAATCACAGACGACTCCGTTTGGCATCTGGCAGGCCGGCAGCACCAATTTCAACCTCAACCCGCCGCTGGCGTTTTCCCATCCGAGCACGTCGCACCTGTTCAGCGCGACGAAGATCTTCTCCCCCACATTGATTGGCGAATTCAGCTTTAACACGACGATGACGGAGTATATCTTCGATCGGGCCGTCGATCGCTCCACGATGGGCAACCCGCCGCGCTGGTTCACCGCCGACCCCAAGGTGGCCAACTACATCCCCGACATCGCCTTCGGCGCGCAACCCGTTAATCCCATCGCGGCCGGGCTCGGCAACGCGCCGTTCTACAACTACATCAAGCCGTACGTGTTCAGCGGCGGCGTCACGAAAGTCTGGAACGCGCACAACGTTCAAGCAGGCCTATACGTCGAGCGTGGCAGGCAGTATATGGGCGCCTTGTTCAACGGTCCGTCCGGGGGACCTCAGAACCGCGGTGTGTTCAATTTCGCTCGTAACGTGAACAACCCGTTCGACACTGGAAACGCTTTCTCGAACGCTCTCATCGGAACCTTTAATTCCTACACGGAGAGCACGTCCAGGCCGGACGCCAACTACATTTTCTGGAACGTCGAGTGGTATCTCCAGGACACTTGGAAGGTGACCCCCCGGCTGACACTCGACCTGGGAGTGCGCTTCTACCATCAACCTCCGGAATTCGATGGACTCGGACACCTGGTCGCCTTCGTCCCTGGTTTGTTCGATCCGAAAAAGGCGCCGGCTTTGTACGCTCCAGGGCGGAACGCGATCGGGCTGCGGGTAGCGGTCGATCCGCTGACGGGAGCCTTCGCCGACCAGACGCTGATCGGCAAATTTGTTCCCGGAGCGGGCGATCCGGCCAACGGTATGGCGATCGCCGGAAAGAACGGCAACCCCGCGGGAGGGTACGCTTGGTCTTGGTTGAATGTCACTCCACGCGCCGGGTTTGCCTACGATCTGTTTGGGGACGGAAAGACTGCGATTCGCGGCGGCTTTGGCAGCTACGTCGACCGGGCTTCCGGCAACCTGACATACTTTTCGGGCCCTCCCATCGTCTTTGTTCCCACCCAATTCTACGGGCAGCTTTCGACGCTTCGCGCTAGCAGCGGTGTCCTGAGCCCGACTTCGGTGACCAGCCTCACCGCGAGCGGTCCGATGAAGCACCCGACAACCATGAGCTTCAGCTTCGGCATCCAGCACCGAGTGAAGAGTGCCGTTGTTGAAGTGTCCTATGTCGGTTCCCTGGCGCGTCACGGGATTGTGAGCAAGGAGATTAATCCGATTCCCCTATTCTCGAGGTTTGCCCCGGCCAACGCCGATCCGACCTCCCCCGGAACACCCCTTCAGGACAACTTCCTCCGCCCCTTGAAGGGGTGGGGTTCGATCACTTCCGAGCCGACCCCTGCGACATCGAACTACCACAGCCTGCAAGTCTCCGCGAACCGGCGCTTCACGCGCAATCTGCAGTTCGGAGCCGCCTACACGTTCTCCAAGGTCTTGGCGGTCGCGCCGCTACAGGGCTCCGACGGGCTCAGCAATGCCGTGACTCCGTACTTCAATATCCGCGACTTTAACTACGGACTCATGCCGTGGGACCGCACCCATGCGCTCAATCTAAACTACCTGTATGCGTTGCCAGCACTCGGAACGCGGTTAGGCGTTCAACCCGCCCGCTTACTTCTGAACGGTTGGGAACTTAGCGGCATGACGACGTTCAGTAGTGGAGCTCCGTTCACGCCCGGCTTCACCACCACGGATGGACAGGACATTACGGGATCCGCGCAAGGCGCGACCATTACGGTCGCCGGTGACCCCAACCTTTCCAACGGGGACCGGACCTTCGCGCGAAACTTCGCGACCGAAGCCTTCGCGCGTACTCCGAAAGGCAGCTTTGGTAATGCGGGGATCGGCCTGCTACGCGGGCCCGGAACCAACAACTGGGACATCTCGCTGGGAAAGAAAATCCCACTGTTCTCGGAACAACGGTTCCTGCGCTTCCGGGCGGAGTTCTTCAACGCATGGAACCATACGCAGTTCTCGGCTCTCGCCTCAACAGCCCGGTTTGACCCAACCGGTAAGCAGATAGACGCGAACTTCGGCGCCTATTCCGCCGCCCGGCGTCCGCGCATAATCCAGTTGTCCTTGAGGGCAGTCTTCTAGGATGGATCGGGAAAGACGACTTCTGCTTAAGCTCCTCGGGACCGCCTCGCTACCAGCCTCGGCAATGCAGAAAGAGAGCGAGGCGATGCGGCGGTACCGAACGTCCGGTCTGAAGTTCGAACAGGACAACGAGTTCTACTCCACCTTCCGGCGCTCGCCGGCGATCGGCCTCGAATTTGAAGAAGGAGTCGTGCGCCGGGACCCGTCCGACATTATCAAGGTTGGCGAGTTCTTATACGTCTGGTACACCCGGACCGCCAAAGGCCCGCCGGCGGTGGGGCCGGAGAAAGCAACGGAAACGTTGCGGGCCTTCCCGTGGGATCTGGCCGAAATATGGTACGCCACCTCAGCCGATGGAAAGACCTGGACCGAACAGGGTCTGGCGGTTCCGCGCGGGCCCAAAG
>JBDTWV010000245.1:0-4863 GCA_040006495.1 Dokdonella sp. | reverse complement strand
CAGGAAAAGATGACCGCGCAGATCGCGCAGTGCATCTGCGACGTCCTCAAGCCGCGTGGTGTCGGTGTGGTGATCGACGCGTCACATCAATGCATCACCACGCGTGGCGTGCACAAACGCGGCGTATCGATGGTCACCAGCCAGATGCTCGGCAGTTTCCGTGAGGACGCGCGTACGCGCGCCGAATTCCTGCGCTTTATCGACATCGACAACGGTCACGGTCGCTGAGCCAGGCGCGACCTGCTCACCAGCAATCTCGATGAATCCTGATGTCATTATCCGGCATCGGACGGTGCCGCCCGTTTCTTTTCCGCAAAACTCTCAGCGAGACAGTCCGTGAGCCCGTCAACCCATATGCCCGTGCGTCGCGCCGCGGTGACTTTCATCTTCGTCACCGTGATGCTGGACATGCTGGCATTCGGCATCATCATCCCGGTGCTGCCGCATCTGATCGTGGAGTTGATCGGCGGCAGCATCGCCAAGGCGGCGGTGTGGTCGAGCGCGTTTGGCACCGTGTACATGCTGATGCAGTTCGTGTTCTCGCCGATCCAGGGCGCGTTGTCGGACCGTTTCGGCAGGCGCTCGGTGATTCTGATATCTAGTTTCGGCCTCGGCATCGATTTCATCGTCATGGCGCTCGCACCGGTGCTGTGGCTGCTGTTCGTCGGCCGCATCGTGTCGGGCATCTGCGCGGCTAGTTTCTCGACCGCCAACGCGTATATCGCGGACGTCACGCCCAAGGAAAAACGCGCGGCCGCGTTCGGTCTGCTCGGCGCGGCTTTCGGTATCGGCTTCATCGTCGGCCCGGCGCTCGGCGGCTTTCTCGGTCATCACGACATCCGCTTGCCGTTCTGGGTCGCGGCGGGTTTGTCGCTGCTCAACTTCGGCTATGGGTTCTTCGTACTGCCCGAGTCGCTGCCCCCGGATAAACGCAGCGAGTGCTTCGACTGGCGTCATGCCAATCCTTTCGGTGCGCTGGTGTTGCTGCGCCGCTATCCGCAGGTGTTTGGCCTTGCGGCCGTTTTTTTCACGATCAACCTGGCCCAGTTCTCGCTCAATTCAACCTATGTGCTGTACACCGACTACCGCTATGGCTGGGGGCCGCAGATCGTCGGGTACACGTTGGCGCTGGTCGGTCTGTGCAGCGGATTGGTGCAGGCGGTGCTGGTGCGGCGGCTGATGCCGAAGCTCGGCGAGCGTCGCATGATCCTGAGTGGCCTGCTGATCTGCAGCGTCGGCTATGTATTTTTCGGATTTGCGCCGGTCGGGTGGGTGTTCGTGCTCGGCATTCCGTTCCTATGCCTTGGCGGCCTGGCCGGGCCGCCTGCGCAGGCGCTGATGACCCATCAAGTCGATGCGCACGAGCAAGGCCGCCTGCAGGGCGCGCTGACCAGTCTTGCCAGCCTCGCCGGTATTTTCGGGCCGGCCCTGTTCGCGAATCTTTTTGCGTTGTTCATCAGCGACCACGCCCCGCTGCCGCTGCCCGGCGTTGCGTTCGTGCTCGCGGCGATTCTGCTCGCGGTGGCTGCGTTCCTCGCCTGGCGCGCGACCGCGAACATGCCGACGCAGGCACTCGCGACCGAGCTGTCAGACCTTGATGCGGCGGCTGCCGAGGCGGCGGTGATCACGCGTATCGAAGGCTGATCCACGCGGCACGGTGCCACGGAGCACGACGCGTCAGTGTTCGCCACCGGTATCGTGAACATGACCGCCTGACTCATCCATGTCCATGTCTTCGTCAGGAGGCGCCTTCTCGACCAGTTCCTTGTATTGCGCGGGCGTGAGGTCGGGCAGCTTTCCGAGGAAGGCGACCATGCTCCAGATCGTCGCATCGTCATGGCTCGCGCCCCACGCCGGCATCGCGCTCATTTTGATGCCGTGCTTGATCACCCAGAACGCATCGCGCGGATCGATGCGCACCTGCGACAGGTTCGGTGGCTGCGGATACAGACCTGGTCGAATCTCGGAATCGCGCATGCCGGGTTTGAGGTGGCAGCCGGTGCACATCGCCGCATACTGGCCGGCGCCCTTCAGGATCAGTTGCTCGTCGTCGAGCGCAGGCACCACGATGTCTTCAGCGTGTGCGCGGATCGAGCGCTCGCGCAGCGTCTGCATCAGCGCAAGCACCGGCCGCGTGTGCGGCACATCGGCGCCGATGTTGTAGGTACCCGACATCACGAAAACGAAGAGTCCAATCGCGGCCACCGCGCACAGGACGAGCGCCGTGACGACGGTGCGAAGCGGTGTATTCATGTCTTGGGCCCCCGTCTGTGCATCCTCTCGCGTGGTCCGATGGATCCAACGCGAACGTCCCCGGAACGCTGAAAAGTCCCGGGGACGGAAATCGTCAAACGCTGGCGATTACTTCTTGGTGAAGCTCAGGTGCACGGTGATGTTGTCGCCACTCTTGAGGTCGGCCACCGACGCAGCCGGGAAGTGCAGCTTGAGCGACATATCTCCGGACTTGACGTCGACCATACCAGTCGTCGTGTCGACCGTTTCCACAGTCGCCGGCATCGAATGCATGCTGGCATTCTTCTCGTGCACCATCGTGTGCGTGGTTTCTGTCGTCGTCGTCTTGCTCATGTCATGGCTGGCGGCTTCCTGTGCCAAAGCACCGGTCGCCCCCGTCGCGAGAGCAAGCGCGCCAAGCAGGCAAGCTGTTTTGGTTGAGAATGTCATGTCTGTCTCCGTAGATGGATTGGGCGGGCCTCATGCAGCCCGCCTAAAATCCTGCGCCGTGCGCTCTGTACATCGCGTAAACGTGCCGTCAAAGGCGCCAGGACCGCGATTACGCGACTGCGAACGAAGAGCCTAACGCCTCTGCAATTTTGACAACAGGCGCAGTATCTCCAGATACAGCCACACCAGCGTCACCATCAAGCCGAAGGCGCCGTACCATTCCATGTTGCGCGAGGCGCCATTGGCGGCGGCGCGTTCAATGAAGTCGAAGTCGAGCAGCAGGTTGAACGCGGCGATGCCGACTACGAGCAGACTGAAACCGATGCCGAGCGGGCTGGCGCTGTTGATCACCGGCATGTGCGCGCCGAAGAAACCCATGACGAGGTCGATGACGTAGACCAGCATGATCCCGCCGGTTGCGGCGAAGATACCCATGCGCAGCTTGTCGGTGACTTTGATGGCGCCGCTGCGATAGAGCAGCAACATCACCGCGAGCGTGCCGAAGGTCAACGCGACCGCAGTCACGACCAATCCCGGATACTTGAGGTTGAACAGCGCCGAGATCGCACCGACCGCGAAGCCTTCGGCGATCGCATACAGCGGCGCGGTGATCGCGATCCAGCGTTGCATGAAGACCGATACCAGCGCCAGTGCGAAGCCGGCGATCAGGCCACCGATCATGAATGGCGACACTGCAGCCATCGCCGCTTCGGCGCCAGCGCTGGTCATCGCCGCGTCGAAGCGCTGCCACGTCCATGTTGCGGTAATCACCAGCAGGACCAGCAGGATGCCGGCCTTGCCGATGGTGCCGTTGACGGTCATGCGTTCTGCGCCGATGACGGCTGGCTGGATGCGATCGTCGCGTAGAACTGGATTGGTTGATGCCATGGTGGGTCTCGTGGAAGGAATCAGGCGGCCATCATCGCCGATGCAGCGTGTGGCGACCACTGCGCGGATCTCCGGAGAGCGCCCCCTTCCGCCTTCGGCACCTTGTACTCGCCGCATCCCTGTGGCTCGCCCTGCAGGCAGCATTCGCTGCAAACATCGGCAGTCCTGCCGATGTTTCCCCGCTACGCGAGGAAAGGAACAGCCAGCAACAACGTGCTCTGCATTTCCTTCCTTGGGTAGCGGGTGAAGGTGCCCGGCAGGGCGGAAGGGGGCGCTTTCGCGTTGTTGTCAGGTGCTATATCCCATTCCCCGCCTTCGCCGCGTCCGGATTGGCTTTGGCCGCCTTCTTCGCCTTCGCGAAGATCTTCTCAACCGCGGCCTGGGTCATCGGGTGGTAACCCAGCTTGGCTGTCGCGTAGACTTTCTGCGCGAACACAAGACCATCCGGGGTCGCGGCGAATGCCTTGTACAGCGGCAAGGTCAGGTACAGGCGGCCGATCCGCGTCATGTGTTCGGCGGCGGCTGGCCAGACGGCCTTGTCGCCGGCGGCAATGGCATGGCTGTACCAGCGCATGCCGATCTCGGCGTTGGGCGTGCCGGTCAGCTGCCAAGCCTTGTCCAGCGCCTGCATCTTCGCCAGCGGGGGCTCTTTCGGCAGGCCGTCGAGGAAGTACATCCATTCCTGGGTGTTCCAGACGCGGGTATCGAGCTTGGCGCTGGTGCGCTCGTCAAGGAATCGGGTGTCGAGATCCGCCGCGGCCAGATCATCGCTCAGGAACGCCTTGCGCTGCTTGTCGATGCTGTCAAAGTTTGGTGAATCGGGCAGCGGCGCATCCTTCGGAATGCCGCTGCCAAAGATCCAGTCCTTCACTTCGCCCCAGTTGACCTTGCCCGGATGTTTTTCGATCAGGTTCGGCTTGAGGTAGTCGAGCATCTGCTCGGTGGTGATGCTCTGGAATGCGAAGTGATCGAAGTACGCGCGGAGGTAGGGGTCGAACACCGCGCGGCCGTAACGTTGTTCGAGGAAACGCAGGAACCACGAGCCCTTGTCGTAGGCGACATCCGACAGCGAGTCGTCCGCGCCGACAGCGCGCGGCTCGGGCGCTAGGCGCTGGCTGTTTTCCGGCATCGCGTTGATCGATTTTCGTAGTGCGCGGGCCGAGAGCAACACCTCCTCGTCGGCCAGTGCCTTGCCGTACAGCGCTTCGGTGATGCGGTCCTGCACATAGGTGGTGAAACCTTCGTTGAGCCAGATGTCGCGCCAGCTGGCTGCGGTCACCAGGTTGCCCGACC
>JBDTWV010000244.1:0-4863 GCA_040006495.1 Dokdonella sp. | reverse complement strand
GTTTCCTGAAGCGACACCAAGGCGAGTCGCGTGGACCACGTCTGCATTGCGCCCGACATGGATGTGGGAAGTGTTCGCTGGCGCCGGGAGCGCCCGGGGACCCAACGTGCCGTCCATCCCTGGACCACTGGCAATTGCTCCTGCATTGCCAGCGTACCGTCCATCCTTGGACATAAAAACGGGCGCCGCAGCGCCCGTTTCTGTTCGCGCGACCGGTGCAACGTCGCCGCGCGGACTGGTTTGCCGAAAAGATCAGTCGTCGGACTCGATGATGACCTTGACCGTGGTGTGCACGTCGGCGTGCAGGTGCACCACCACGTCGAACTCGCCGATGTGACGCAATGGACCTTCGCTCATGATGACTTCGCTCTTGTCGAGCGCGATGCCGGCATTGGTGAACGCTTCAGCGACGTCGCGCGGACTGATCGAGCCGAACAGCTTGCCTTCCGGGCTCGCGTGCGCCTTGAGCGTAACCGAGGCGCCGGCAAACTGCGCCATGCGCGCATCGGCGCCGGCGAGCTGCTGGTTCGCCTTGGCTTCATATTCGGAGCGACGCTTCTCGAAATCGGCGAGGTTCGCTTCGTTGGCGGTGACTGCCTTGCCCTGTGGCACGAGGAAGTTACGGCCATAACCTGGCTTCACGTTGACCTTGTCGCCAAGGTTGCCGAGGTTTTTCACTTTTTGCAGGAGGATGAGTTCCATGGGAATTCCTATTCGTTAGCGTCGGGATTGCCGGCGCAGCGGGGGGCTGTCCGAATTGTGGTGCTTGGGTGCGCCGGCGCCGCTCCTGCAGCAATTGATGCAGGAGCCATGCAGGCGCGACCGTAATGGATCAATGCGAGTCGCTGTACGGCAGCAGCGAAAGGAAGCGCGCGTGCTCAATCGCAGTCGACAGCTGGCGCTGGTAACGCGCCTTGGTGCCGGTGATGCGACTCGGCACGATCTTGCCGGTTTCGCTGATGTACTGGCGCAGCATGTTGAGATCCTTGTAGTCGATCTCGGTCACGCCCTCGGCGGTGAAACGGCAGAATTTCTTGCGGCGAAAGAACTTGGACATGGTGATTTCTCCAGATGACGGGGCAGGCGCTTATTCGGCAGCAGATTCGCTGTCGGACTCGCTGGCAGGCGCGGCGGCCTGTTCACGCGGCTCGCGCGGCGGGCGCGACTCGCGACGCGGACGGTCGTCGTCATCCTGGCCGAACCCGAAACCCTCGTCGTCGCGACGGCGACGGTCACCCTTGTCGTCCTTGTTCTTCATGATCAGCGACATTTCTGTCACTGCGTCATGGCGCTTCACGATCAGGTGGCGCAGCACCGCATCATTGAAACGGAAACCACTTTCCAGCTCGGCCAGCGCCGCTGCGCTGCACTCGATATTGAGCAGCACGTAGTGCGCCTTGGCCAGATGCTGGATCGGATAGGCAAGCTGACGGCGGCCCCAGTCTTCCAGGCGATGAATCTTGCCGTTGTCACCCTCGATCAGCGTCTTGTAACGCTCGATCATCGCGGGCACTTGCTCGCTCTGGTCCGGATGGACCATGAACACAACTTCGTAATGACGCATGTCGACTCCTTGTGGGTATCCGCGCGGAACATCCAGGCGGACAGCCTCCCGAGGAACGGTGAGGCAAGAATCCTTCGCGCAGGCTCGGCGAAGGGGCGCGCATCGTAGAGGAATGGCCGGCGCGGCGCAAGCCAAGTCGCTGAATTGCAAAGGCGCGACGCTGTCAGGCGACGGTATCGACGGTAAAACTCTCGCCGCAGCCGCATTCGCCGGTCGCGTTCGGGTTGCGGAACACGAATGCCGCATTGAGGCCACTGCGCTGGAAATCGATCTCGGTCCCGTCGACGAAAGGCAGTGCCTTCGCATCGATGACCAGACGCAGGCCGTCCTGATCGAATACCTGATCATTGTCCGCGATCGCACTGGCCAAATCGACCGTATAGCCGAAGCCCGAGCAACCGGTGCGCTTGATGCCGAAACGGACCCCGAGCGCGTCCGGCTGTTTGGCAAGGAAGTCGTGCATGCGCTCACGCGCGGCTGAAGTGATCTGGATGCTCATACTTTCTCGAAATGCCTGTGAAAACCGTTAACGCTACCGTGTCGCAGCGAGTCACCATTCTAGCGGGATGCCGCGATGCCGTAGCCGATTCCGCTATTATTGCCGACCCTATAGATCGTGAGCGCCCACCTCCGGTGAACTGGGCGCTTCCAGCAGGAGTTTCAAGGTATGTCGGTAACCGATAGCAGCGCGGTCGACGCAAACGTCGTGGAAGTGAAGCAGGCCTTGTCGGGTGCGATTGCGCTAGGCAGCCGGGTTACGGTGCGCGGATGGGTGCGCACGCGGCGCGATTCCAAGGCTGGGCTTTCCTTCATCAACCTAAGCGACGGCTCCTGCTTCGATGCGATCCAGGTCGTCGCGCCGAATACGCTCGCCAACTATGCAACAGAAATCACGCGCGTGAGCACCGGCTGCGCATTGATCGCAACCGGCGAACTTGTTGCCTCGCAAGGCAAGGGCCAGTCCTTCGAGCTGCAGGCAAGTGAAATCGAGATTGTCGGCTGGATCGACGATCCGGAAACCTACCCGATCCAGCCGAAACCGCATTCGGCGGAATTTCTGCGCGAGGTCGCGCACCTGCGTCCACGCACGAATCTGTTTGGTGCGGTCTCGCGGGTGCGTCACACGATCGCGCAGGCGATCCACCGCTATTTTGACCAGAACGGCTATTTCTGGGTCAACACACCGATCATCACCAGTTCGGATACGGAAGGCGCGGGGGAGATGTTCCGCGTCTCGACACTGGACATGATGAATCCACCGCGCACCGAAAACGGCGCGATCGATTTCAGGAAGGACTTCTTCGGCAAGGAAACCTTCCTCAGCGTGTCCGGCCAGCTCAACGTCGAGGGCTACTGCCTCGCGCTGAGCAAGGTCTACACGTTCGGCCCGACCTTCCGCGCCGAAAATTCGCATACCACGCGCCATCTCGCCGAATTCTGGATGGTCGAGCCCGAGATCGCGTTCGCCGATCTCGCAGAGAATGCGCGAATCGCCGAGGATTTCCTCAAGTTCGTGTTCAAAGCGGTGCTTGCTGAGCGTCCCGACGACATGGCGTTTTTCGCCGACCGCGTCGAGAAGACCGCGATCTCGCGGATCGAATCGATCATCGCAAAGCCCTTCACACGCATCGACTACACCGACGCGATCGACATCCTGAACAAATCAGGCAACAAGTTCGACTACGCGGTCGAATGGGGCGCGGACCTGCAAACCGAACACGAGCGCTTCCTCACCGAACAGCACGTGGGCGGCCCAGTCGTGGTCACCAACTACCCCGAGAAGATCAAGGCGTTCTACATGCGCCTCAACGACGACGGCCGCACCGTCGCCGCGATGGACGTGCTCGCCCCGGGCATCGGCGAGATCATCGGCGGTGCACAGCGCGAGGAACGCCTCGACGTACTGGACCGGCGCATCGCGCAGTTCGGCCTCGACCCGACCATGTACGACTGGTATCGCGATTTCCGCCGCTATGGCACCGTCCCGCATGCCGGCTTCGGCCTCGGCTTCGAACGCTTGGTCGTCTATGTCTGCGGCCTCGCCAACATCCGCGACGCGATTCCGTATCCACGCGCCCCCGGTTCCGCGGAATTCTGATGAACGCCTCCCTGCTGCCCGCGATGCGGGATTTCACGCTGATTTGCGGCCTCGGCCTCCTCGTGGCCGGCTTGACCGCGTATCTGATGACATGGGCGATCGTGGCCGTGCACCTGCGTGACAAGCATCCGGACGAGCGCGCGCACCTCGGCGGTTTCCTATTCACGCCGCGCGCATTCGGTTGGTATCTGCGCGCACGCTACCGCGCGCTGAACGACGCGACCCTGAATACGCTCGGCATACTCGGCACGATCGGGGCATGGGCCATCGTGATCGGGGCGATCGTGGCGCTCACGTCGCAAGTGCTCGGCCTCAGTGGAGTCGCAGGCATATGACCGATCACGAACCCCACTCACATGAACCCCAGTGGTGGCTGACCTGCGTCGGCGACACGCTGATCTGGGCACGCCTGCAACTTCAGGATACGGGCATCGCCGAAGTCTTCGACAGCGACGGCCGCACCCTTATGTACGATGACGAAAGCGCCGCCCGCATGGCCTTGCTCGATGCGGAGTTCCGTGCATTCGACGGCCTTGATGACGACGACACTCTGCGCTGGGGCTTTGAACTCGAAGAAGTCGAGCCACCACGTGGCGAAGGCGAAGATGAACTGCTGCCACAAATGATCGCCAAAGTGCCCTAGTCGCCACCTGCAGCATCCGTGTAGGAGCGCTGCAAGCGCGACCGGAAATCCCGTCCACGACCGGCACAATGAATCACAACCGCGCCGCTCCAGCAAAAACGCATCAACGAACAACGGAACGAAAGCATGAACCTCGATCTCATCGGCAAGCACGCGCTTGTCTGCGGCGGTTCGCAAGGAATTGGTCATGCGGCCGCTATCGAATTGGCGGCGCTCGGTGCCGACGTGACCTTGCTTGCGCGCTCGCGCACGGCGCTCGAAACCGCAGTGGCCGCATTGCCGTTGATTCATCCGACCCAACAGCACGCGTGGATCGCGGCAGACATGAGTCAGCACGCGGAACTACGCGCCAAGGTCGAAGCGGCTGCCAACGCACATCCGATCCAGATCCTGGTCAACAACAGCGGCGGCCCACCGGGCGGCCCGCTGAGCAGCGCCGTCCCAGACGACTTCGTGCGTGCATTCAACCAGCATTTGATCGGTGCACAGACGCTGGTCCAGGCGCTGCTGCCGGGCATGAAGGCTTCCGCCTACGGCCGCATCATCAACGTGATCTCG
>JBDTWV010000243.1:0-4871 GCA_040006495.1 Dokdonella sp. | reverse complement strand
CCGTGCCGATGATGTAGAAGGTGTCGCGCACGTTGCTGACCCAGTCGCGCATCGCTTCGTTGAGCGCGTCCTTCAGCGTCTTCGAGCCGGAGGTGACTGGCACGACCTGCGCCCCGAGCAGTTTCATTCGATAGACGTTGATCGCCTGGCGCTCGATGTCGACGGCACCCATGTAGACCACGCAATCGAGACCAAAGCGCGCGCAGACCGTGGCTGTGGCCACGCCATGTTGTCCCGCTCCGGTTTCGGCGATGACGCGACGCTTGCCCATGTGGCGCGCGACCAGACCTTGCCCGATCGTGTTGTTGATCTTGTGCGCACCGGTATGGTTGAGGTCCTCACGCTTGAGCAGGATCTGCGCACCCCCGACCTTCTTCGACAGGCGCTCGGCGTGGTAGATCGGGGATGGCCGACCGACGTAATACTTGAGATCGCGCTCGTACTCGGCGATGAACGCCGGATCGTCGCGCAGCGCATGATAGGCGCGCGTCAGTTCAGCGAGCGGTGCAATCAATGTTTCGGCGACGTACGAGCCGCCGTACTCGCCAAAGCGGCCTCGCGCGTCGGGATACGCGAAATAGTCTTCGATCATGTGGATCCTGGTGTTGAAGCAATGGTCGCGGCGTCGGCCGCACGCACGGCCTCGACGAAACCGCGCATTTTCGTGGGGTCCTTGATGCCCGGCGCCAACTCGATGCCGCTCGATACATCGACCGCATAGGGTCGCACGAGTGCGATTGCCTGCGCCACATTAGCGGGGCGCAACCCGCCAGCCAGGACGATGGGAAGGTTCGGATCGCGTGGCACGCGCGTCCAGTCGAACGTGCTGCCGCTGCCACCGAGACCGCCCCCTGTGTGGCTGTCGAGAAGTATACCGCTCGCCCCCGTATATAGCGCGGTGTACGCCCTGAGGTTTTCGACCGAGCCCATCGGTACTGCCTTGATGTAAGGCCGCGCGAAACTATCGGCGAATCCAGGCGTCTCGCTGCCGTGGAACTGCAGGAGGTCGGGCTGCATCCCGGCAATCACGTCCTCGATCCACGACGAGTCATCATCCATGAATAACGCGACGGTGCTGACAAACGGCGGCAAGGTCTTGCGAATTGAACGGGCTTGGCTGAGGCCGACGAAGCGCTGACTCTTGCGGGTCAGCACGAAACCAATCGCATCGACACCGTAGTCGACAGCACGGCGTGCGTCCTCGATGCGCGTGATACCGCAAAATTTGATCCGCGTCGGGACGCTCATGATGTGTGCGACCGGGCATCGCGCGGTGGCATGCAACAAGCCGCCGCGGCGAAGCCACGCCACGTTTGCCGCCCCAAACCCTTGCGTGCTCGCCGCCTCGGCACGTGTCTGTGCCGATCGATCAAATGGATGCGCCTCACAAGGTCACCTCGCTCGTGAGATTCCACTCGGATGGATACCGCGGCGCGACGAACGTTAGTCCCGTCGCCGGCGCGGTTGGCCCGGCAATGCTGCGGTCGCGCGCCTGCAACACCTCGGCCAGCCATTGCGACGTGCGCTCTCCACGGCCGATCGGCAACAACGAACCGACGATATTGCGCACCATGTGATGCAGGAACGCGTTCGCTTCGATTTCGATTGAGATTTCATCGCCTGCGCGCATGATCGCTATCGAGCGAATGGTCCGTATCGGCGATTTGGCTTGGCAGGCCAGGGTGCGAAACGAAGTGAAATCGTGTTCGCCCAGCAAACCCTGCGCCGCGCCGTGCATCGCTTCGACATCGAGCGGCACCCGCTCCCACGTCACGAACCGGCCATGCAGCGCTGCGCGGATGGGGCGGTTCTGGATCAAGTACCGGTAGCGGCGCGTACGTGCGCCAAAACGTGCGTGAAAGCCGTCGGCGACGGGCTGTGCCCACAGCAGCGCCACGTCTGCCGCCAACCGGGAATTGGCGCCATGCACCCAGGCGCGCTCGGTGCGCGGAGCGTTGCTGTCGAAGTGGACGACCTGACAACGCGCGTGCACACCCGCGTCCGTGCGCCCGGCACAGGTCACTTGGATCGGATGATCGGCGACGAACGACAACGCCGCCTCGACATCGCCCTGCACACTGCGGCCTTGCGATAGACGCTGCCAGCCGAAGAAATCCGTGCCGTCGTATTCAATGCCAAGCGCGATACGCAACCGCTGCTCCGTAAACGGGAAAGTCCGATTTTAACCGCTACAAATGAAAAGGGCCCGGTCGATGCCCGGGCCCCTGATCATAGTCTGCGATTGAACCTAGCGAATCTCAGCCATCAAGCGATGCGCTTCGGCTTTCTGGGCCTCGCTGCCCTCGGCAAAGACTTCTTCGAGCATGGAACGCGCACCTTCCGGATCGCCCATGTCCATGTAAGCCTTGGCAAGATCGAGCTTGGTGCCAATCGCGTCATCACCGAAATCATCGAACGGCGTTGTGGCGGGCATCGCGGCGTCTTCCTTGATTTCGGATGCGGCATCGAAGGCGTGCGCAGCAACCGGTTCCTCGGAAGCGAGCGGGGGCAGATCATCGAACGTGAACTCATGATCGTCCGCTGGGGCCTGCGCAAACGTACGTTCGTCATGCGTCGGGGCGAACACGGGGTCCGCATCCAGATGCGACACCGCATGTTCAGCGTCGCTGGTCTCGAACGCCCCATGCTCATCGAACGGATTGGAATGCGTCGCTGCAATCGCGTCATCGTAATGATGTGCAGCACCGGCAAACAGCGGGTTGTCTGGAGCGAGTTCCTGGCCCATCGCTTCGGCCTCCTGCCATTCCGGCTGGTGAAGGTCGGTCACATGCTCGCGCATCTGCTCCGCCTGTTCCTCGAACTTCGGCACATCACGCTCTGCGTAGTAGAGGCTGAGCAATTCCAGATGGAGTCCGACGTTGCCCGGATCTTCATCCAGTTGGTCGCGCAGACCGGCCTCTTCGGCCGCAATCGCATCAGCATTGCCACCCTCGTCACGCAGCGGCGATTCACCGAATGCTTGCGCGATCGAATTGCGGCCGGCTGGCTCTGCGGTCTTGCGCTTGCGCAAGCCGAGCAGACCGCCCAGCAGGAGCAGAATTCCCGCACCCAGTGCGGCGGGCTTGACCCATGCTTGTTCAAACCAAGGCCCGGCCGCGACGGGCGCCGACTTGACTACCACCGGCTTGGCGGCCACCGGTGTCGCGGACTTGGGCGCAGTTGTCGCAACTTCGGTAGCATGCGGCGTCATATTTGCGTTCGCCGGGTGGGCTGCAGCGGTTGTCGGCGGCGTTTCCGCGAGTGGCAAGCTCGTCGAAACCGAGCTGTTCGTTACCGCGGGCGCGGGCATGGCCGGCACAGGTGTCTTCGTTTCGGAGGTTTTTCCGTCGGGCGCAGGCGCAGTTACGGTCGTCGTTTCATTGGCAGCACCCCAGATGTCCTTTTTGCCTGCCGGTGTCTGCGCTTTCACAGCGTCGTGGGGCGTGCCGCCAGTCGACACAGACGGCGCAATCGATGTTGCGGCAATCGGCACCGGCTCGACCGCCTTGGCGGGAGCCGGCGCCGGTTTTGGCGTTGCGACGACTGCTGGTTTGGCGACCGCTGCAGCAGTTTTTTCCTGCAGTTGCTTCAGCTTCTGCTGCAAGTCCGCAATCTCCGAATCCTTCAGATTGATCAGGCGATCGTTCTTGCCGTTCAAGCCTTCCAGTTCCTTGACCTTGGATTTGAGCTCACCGGCTTCCTGATCGCGCGCGGTCAACGTTTCCTTGGTGCGCGCAAGTTCCGATTTGAGCTCACCGGTTGCCGCAGCACTACCTGCGCCGTGTCCCGGCTTGTCAGCCATGGCCATGCTGTCCTTGCCTGCTTTCGGCGGCACCAATTCGAGCCGCTCGGACGCGTCCTTGCTGGCCACAGTGGCCGTTTTCGGTGACTTTGCCGGCACGGCCGGCGTGGAATTCTTACCGGTCGCATCGGCGACCAAAGTCGGTGCCGCACGACCACCGCGCCAGTCTTCGATCTGCGCGTGCACTTGCGCCGCGGCTTCGGCAGCGGAACCCGCGGCCTTGATCTCGTCGGCTGCAGGCACGCGCAGAATCGCACCCCGCTTCAGCGCGTTGATGTTGTCCTTGTAAAACGCGTTCGGATTGCTCTTGAGCAATGCCATCATCATCTGGTTCACGCTGGCGCCAGTGCCCTCGCGTGTTGCCCTGGCGACTTCAGACAATGTCTCGCCTGCGCCGACCGGGCCGTATTCGCCCTTGCTGACTTTGCTTGCGGCGGCCGCTTCGCGCGCAGGCTTGGCGGCCGGACGTGGCGCGGGCGTCGGGGTTGGTGTCGCAGCGGCGTGCTCGGCCGGCCTGGTGTTTTTGGCTACGGTCACCGTTGCGGGCGATTCGGCAAGCGCGGCAGTCGTCGCGCGGCCGGTCGCTGGCGCAGTGACGGGAGGATCGAGAAGAACTGTGTATTCGCGCAGCAGGCGACCTTTGGTCCAGTTCGCCTCGACCAGGAAATCGAGGTAGGCCGACCGCACCGGCTCCTTGCTGGTCACCTTGATGACCAAAGCACCCTGGGCGTTTTTTCCCACCGCAAATTCCAGCGGTACGCCCAGGCGTGATCGGCTGAGGCCGATGTGCTCGAACTCGTCGGCGCCGGCAAGGGTGACGAGCAAGCCGTCAGCGTCATGCGCCGAACCCTCGATGACCGGAATTTCGGCATCCAGCGGTTGGTTCAATCTGGATTTGACGTGAATTGGCCCCAGACCCAGCGCCAGCACATTGGTTGCGCCCAGCGCGAGCGCGATCGCAAGCGGCAGTAGCAGCGGTCGTTTCATCTAGGCAAGCCCCCTAAGGCATAGAAGCAAAATACGTTTCGAGTCATCTCGAAACCGGCTTATAACACAATCGTAACTATAG
>JBDTWV010000242.1:0-4876 GCA_040006495.1 Dokdonella sp. | reverse complement strand
GTCAGCCGAAGTTGGCCCCGCCCAGCCGCCGGATAGTCCGCGACCGGTGAGGGGTAGAGCATCTCTTTTTCTTCGGCAACCGTTGCCAGCAGGTCGAGGTGATCCATTGCGTCCTTGCCGATCTGGCTCGACCAGAGGCTGGCCAGGTCAGCAAAGTGTCGGGAAACTCGATCACCGACCTTGTGTGCGGGTCGATTGTTGACCTGGTGGATCAGTGTCGCCTTCTCCCAGAACGTTCGCTCAGGCGCGAGGACGCGAACCCCTACATCCGGACTTGGCATCGAGTACTCGCCGGCCGAAGCGCAGAAGGGCCGAATGCTCAGTCTCTGCCATGGCTGGACGGGCATTCGAGCACCGAACTCAAGGCGGACAGATGGCGCGATGTAATCATATCCATCGATTCCCCGCGGGTAATGAAACCAGAGGGTATCACCGTCAGCGCCGCCTGCCTCAATTTTCCAATCATCCACCCGGCCAAGCGCTGCTTCTATCCGCTTTTCGAGTGTTCTCATCCCCGCCCCTGCGCACCACCCGGCGAGTTCCTCCTTGAGTTGAGTGACCAACGCACCCCGCTTTGTGTTCGACATTTCTGCCGAGGGGTCAAGCCCGGCAGTTTCCGGCAATCCGGTTCGAGGGAGCGTGAGATCCACGTCCTCGGAAAACCGGGGGATGGCGTTCCACCCCTTGCTCAAGGATGTCCCACCCTTGAACACCATTCCTGGAACCAGATCCGGCTCGAACAGACGTTTCAGCATCCAACACACCCAGAAGTCCTTTTCAACGATATGAGTGGGGAGGCCCTGCTCCGCCGCGGCCACGGTGAAGACGGCCGCGCGATCCGCCCGAGCCAACCGCGCCAGCTCATCCATGCTGCGGCTCGCTAGCAATCTCCTCCGCAACCGCGCCTACCCATTCCGGCACCCCACGGGCCAGCTTCTTCAACTCTTGGCGTTGCTTGGGTGACAGCTGCCTCCGGAACTCCGCAACCGATTCATGCGCTCGCTCCGCCCCGAGGTATCGCACGGCCTGCACTGTTGCTCCGGCCACTGATCCGGCGCCGACTAGCCGCTTGGGTGCCCCTCGCTTGAACTCGATCACGATGTTTCCAATCCTGCGAACCCTCGGCGTGCCGTTGGTCCAATAGACATGGCGCCCAGGGACCTGAGTACTCACCCCGAGGAGGTTGGCCGCCCGAGCCTCGGAGATCTGCGCGCTTTCACCGGTCGCTCGAGCAAGTGCCGCCGCAATGGCTTCCGGCCGCGGAGGGACTTCGCCTACCAGCGGGTGCCTTGTTGGCCGGCAATAGAGCCCCCTCCCCAGACGCCGGATCCTCCCCGCGCGGGTCAACCTTGAGAGCGCCTGATCAACAGCAGCCCGCGTGCCTACACCCTTGCGAGTCAGGTCCGAAGGTGTGAGCACCGAGCCAGTTCCGGCTTCTGAAAATGCCTTAAGTACTTTATTAGCAATAACTTGCATATATCTCTCTACTTTAATATTGTCAGAAATAATACTAGTTTTTTCTGACAACGCAAGTACGAAATTGTGTCTAATTCGGAAATGCTGGAAATGCTGGAAATGCTGGGAAATTGAGGGCGCAGCAAGATGATGATTAACCTCACCATCAGGATGATCAGGGGCAAATTGCTGCGCCGCAGAGAAGCGCGAACTGTTGAGATGGCGGTGCATGAACATCAAGATGAAAATGATGATATTGAGGAGGGCGGATGGGCGGAGGAGGCCGCACTCCAGGCCGACGACGTCGCGGTCTGGCTCGACGAGCTCCGAGCCCCGGCCTCGGGCCGAAATCGCCGATACCGTGAGGAGACGATCCGGAAGCATATGAACGCCCTGGCTGGCCTCTTCCGACGCGCACAGCGCGCTGGCTGGGTCCCCCAAGGCTTCAATCCGGTCTCACTGCTCGAGGGTGACGAGCGACCGTTTCGGGAGCCTTCTCCCACGCCTTGGTTGGAGATCCCGGAGGCGGCCCAACTCTTGGAGGCCGCTCGCACGTATCGCCCCGGAGCGAACGAACCCGAGATGCACCTCGCCTATCCGCTCATCGCGGCATTCCTCCTCACGGGCGGGCGTGCCGATGAAGTCCTCGGCCTCGACCTGTCGGACATCAGCTTTGACCGGAAGCTGATCTTCTTCCGGCCGAATCAGTGGCGCTCTGGCAAGAAGGGGAAGACCACCGGGGCAACGCGCGCAGTACCCCTGTGGCCGCAGCTCGAGGAGGCGCTCCACGCCTATCTCCAGGGGCCCCACCTTGACCTCAGGCTGAACTTCGACCCGGGGCTGACCCTGCTCTTCCCCTCCCCCTATACCCGCGGACGTATCCGAGATATCCGAGGAATGATCGACCGAGTGGCGAGGCGGGCTGGGCTCCCAGAGAACACCTTCCGGAGTCGGGCGTTCCGAATCACCTACGCCACGGCACGCCTCCAGACGACCGACGGAGGGGCACCGATCGCCCAGAAGACCGTTGAGGTCGAGCTGGGACACGCCTCCGGCGCGATGCTGCAGAAGGTCTACGGCAGGCTGGGGAAGGTCCGGCAGCGAAGTGAGGTGGTGGAGTACCGGGTGGCGGTCGCGGAGGCTCAGACGGAGACTCGAGTCGAAGTGACGCTCGGCGGCTGAGACGAGTGCTGTATGCGCGCACGCGCGCGCGCGCGAGATTCAGGACTGTTGAGCCCACTCTCCCATCAAAGGTGCGCCGCACGGGCCTTCTAGCTCGAATGGCCGCGTGGTGGGCGCGTGCAACATGCAAATGCAGACCAAAAGGGAGGGCGCAGATGTGCATCATGCAAGCGGCGATTGGGGGAGCCAACAACAGCGGCAAACCGTGCGGCCCAGTGGCGGCCCAGCTTTGGTGGCGATGCCCGGTGCGCCGCTCTCGGCTCTGAGCGACGAGATGCGAGGTTGAAGCGGGCGGGGTTTACGGCTGCGGCTGCCCATCGGCAATTTCGCCCAGGACGTTCCGCCTGGCGGCGGTCGACGATGGGGTTGGGGGCGCAGTGCAGGTACACGATGCCGATGCAGGTGTCAGCCGAGCCGGGAGCGGCTCAGACCGAGCGATCGCGGTACAATCCTAGCTTACTGCCGGGGGAGCAGTCCCTCCTCCAGCCGTGGCACCGTCCCCCCTCTGGCCGACGCAATACATCGAGGCGGGCTGGATCCCAAGGCGGCGTCCGTTGGACGGTTTCCGGGGCCGGCGCGGGGCCCAGGGGGTTCTCTTGATATGCCGCATTGTGGGCGGCGATATTTGTGAGTTGACGGAAGAAGCGAATTGGGACGCAGGCCACCGAGGGAACCAATGCTTGGATATTTTCCAGTATTCGACTTGCTGGGATTTGGTGCCATTATCCGCAATTCGGCTCCGGTGGAACGTACGGAACGTATCGAGTCTTGGCTTGCCCTTGTCGATGAGGCGACTGCGGCCAGTCCGCACCTGAACCGCCAAGTAATTTCGGACACGCTGTTTATGGCGGCGGATGATTCCGAGGCGGGGCTGGCGTCGGTGCTGGATGCGGCCCGCATACTCTTGAATCGTGGCATGCCGGCCTCGCTCCCGGTCCGAGGCGCGATCGTACACGGGGACTACACGTGGGGTGAACGCCTGACGTACGGCCAGGCCGTAATAGACGCCCATGAGCTAGAGCGAAGCGTGGAGTGGGTCGGTGTGACTTGCGCAGCGGACCTCCCACGCGTCGAACGCTTCTGGGACTACGATCAATTGGTCGTTTACCCACCGCCGTTTAAGACCGGTGATATCAGACTCCACCCGGTTTTGACTTGGGAAGTCCCCCGCACTCGAAAGCTTATGTCGCAACTCTCAAGTCACGGCTTGATGGCCGCAGGCGAGACGTTTCGGTGGGAGATCGGTGCGAAGCTGAACAACACGTCCCAGTTCGGGGCGTATCTCTCGATCGCGCGGGCCAAGGGACTTGAACCAGATCGATTCAAGCCTTTCCTCCCGTTTCGCATTCTCGAGGAAGCCGCGTTAGAGTCTGTGCCGAAACACGCGCTCGCTGAACAGGTCAAATAGCTTCTGAATGGCGACCCCAGAACCGATCTACCAGTGGCGCTGACCTTCAACGGGAAGGCATTCCTGCTGTTCCTCAAGGAGCTGGTGCCGGTCCTGATCATCGTCGGAGTGGTCGTGGATGCCTGGTATCTCGCTGAACTCGCGAGGAAAGATCCGGCGACGACGGTCCGTTTAGCCGGCACCGTACTTCAACTCGTCGGACTTGTTCCCGTTTGGGTCGGGCTCAGCAATCTGCGAAGGAAATTCGGTCGACCTTCGTCGGGCGAGGGACGGTTGAATGTCTGGCGCCTCTTGAAGGTAAGCTTCGTTCGGCTTCCGACAGTGACTGCAGTTGCGGCAGGCTCGATCAGGGTACGAGGCACGGCGAGTGCAATGATGCATAGCACACTGCCCAGCTCAGCGCCGCTGCACGAGCGTCTCCGGTTCGCCGAACAGCACATCGAACAACTGCGGACGCAACAGGGGCAGATCCAAGCGGAGCTCCAGAAACAATCGCGCGACTTGCGCGGCCAGATCGAGGCAGAACGACGCAACCGCGAGGAGGCCGTTGGTCGGACCTCTCAGCAGCTCGAAGAAGTCGCTGTCGGCGGATTCGCCGTGGAACTCATGGGGCTTGTCTGGCTTGCGATCGGGGCCACGGCGACGAGCATCCCAGGCGAAATCGCCATCTTTTTCAGATTGGGAACGTAGGGGCCGCATCGGCCGCAGGGTTCGTTGTGGACCAAACCCGGCGGCCGAGGCAGCAATTTTGTAGGGCTAGCTCACTCGCTCATCTCCTCCGTGGCGAGGTGGCTGAGATGCCACTCCCCCGACGCTTGTCGGTCGAGAATA
>JBDTWV010000241.1:0-4879 GCA_040006495.1 Dokdonella sp. | reverse complement strand
GTGCGTAAGGCGAGGTCGATCAGCAGCGGCGTGATTGCGCGCACGTTGCGATCAAGCGTGATGCGATCGCTGCCTCCACCGTCGTAGTCGATCGTGTGGCCATCGCTACCGAGGTGGCCACGGTCGCCGTTGCTGAAACCAAACGCGCGGTGGAAGTCCTGGATGAACGAATCGAGGAAGCCGTTGCTGAAAGTCTCGCCGCCGAGCGTCGCGCGCAGCAGCCAGCGTTCGCCGAATGCGCGGGTGAGTGCGACACGCACTTCGTGGACTTCGTTGTCGTAGAGCAGATGCTCGGTGCCACGATCGAAGGCGAGTTCGGTATTGCTTGCGGCGAGCACCGTTTCGACGCCCCAGCTATCGGGTGCCGCGGCCGGTGGTGCGAAGGGCAACCCGCTCGCTGCCACGAAGGGATTAGTGTCGCGATACAACTGCCAGGGTGCGGCGGCGTAACCATCGGCTGCGGCGGCAGACGACAATCCGCATAGAACGAATGCCGACAGAAATACGACGACGAATCGCCCGGCGCGGGCCGGGCGATTCGTCTTGGGACACACCGCGTTTATTGGCGCAAGCCGCACGGAACCGGCGTCAGCCGTGGTCGTGAGGCGATGCGGTCGCCGCCACTGTGGCCTCGGGCGCTTCCATCTTGTCTCCGAGCAGGCGCCGGATGATCACGTAGAACACCGGAATCAGCAGCACGCCGAGGAACGTCGCGAACAGCATGCCACCGATGACGCCGGTTCCGATCGCGTGACGCGCGTTGGCGCCGGCGCCCGTGGAGATCGCGAGCGGGAACACGCCAAGGATGAAGGCGAACGACGTCATCAGGATCGGTCGCAAGCGCAGGCGGGCCGCATCGACGACGGCCGTGGCGAGATTGCGACCGGCGCGTTGTTCGGCGACCGCGAATTCGACAATCAGGATCGCATTCTTCGCGGCCAGACCGATGATCGTTATCAATCCGATCTTGAAGTACACGTCATTGGTGAGGCCGCGCCCCCACGTCGCGAGTACTGCACCGAGTACGCCGAGCGGCACCACCAGCAGCACCGCGATCGGGATCGACCAGCTCTCGTAAAGTGCGGCGAGGCACAGGAACACGACCAGGATCGACAGTGCGAACAACAGCGGCGCCTGGTTGCCCGAGATGATTTCCTGCAGTGACTGGCCGGCCCAGTCGTAACCGAAGCCTTTTGGCAGGTCCTTGTTGATGATGTCCTGCATGGCGGTCATCGCCTCACCGGAACTCTTGCCGGCAGCGGGGGAGCCGACGATTTCTATGGCCGAGTAGCCGTTGTAGCGCACGAGGCTCGGCGACCCCATCGTCCATTGGGTCTTCACGACATTGGATAGCGGGATCATCGGTGCCGGCGCGCCGCTGGCCGGCGCGGCTTGCGAACTGGGAACATAGAAATGGTTCAGTGCGTCGGGATTCATGCGATACGGTGCATCCGCCTGCATGTTTACGCGCAATATGCGGCCCTCGTAAAAGAAGTCGTTGGCGTAGACCGGCGCGAGCATCAGCTGGATGGCTGTATAGACGTCCGTCAACGACAGCCCCATTGACTGCGCCTGTACGCGGTCCACGTGCATCGAAAGCTGCGGCGTATCAGGCAGACCGTTCGGGCGCACACCGGTCAACACGGTCGATTCCTGCGCGGCCTTGCCAAGCAGCAGGTTCTGCGCCTGCACGAGCGCTTCATGCCCGGCACCGCCGCGGTCCTGCAGATACATGTCGAAGCCGCCAAATTGGCCCAGACCCTGCACGGTCGGCAGGTTGACGACGAACGCTTGCGCATCCTTGATGCCCATGAACATCGCGCCGTTGAGCTGCTGGATGATGTCCTTGGCTCCGATTGAGCGGTCCTTCCATTTCTTGAACCGAAAGAATGCGAGGCCGACGTTCTCGCCTTGGCCGACGAAGCTGAAGCCTGAAACAGCGACCACGCCATCGATAGCCGGGTTCTTGCGCGCGATGTCGGTAAGCTGCTTCATTACCGTTTCGGTGCGGGTGATCGATGCGCCGTTGGGAAGCTGGACGATGGCGAGTGCGTATCCTTGGTCTTCCTCGGGCAGGAAACTGCCGGGCAGGCGCAGGAACATGAATCCACAGAAGACCGACACAATCAGGAACGCAATCATCCAGCTCGGCGCGTGGCGTATCGCACTGCGGACGTGCCCCGTGTAGGTGCCTTGCGCCCAGGTGAACAAGTCGTTGAACTTGCGGAACACGAAATTCTTGTGCTCTTCGTGCACCGGCTTGAGCAGCGTCGCGCACAGAGCAGGCGTGAACGCGAGGGCGAGGAACGCCGAGAAACCGGTCGAGATCGCAATCGTCAAGACGAACTGTCGGTAGATCTCGCCGACGCTACCCGATTGCATCGCGCTCGGAATGAATACGGCCATCAGTACGACAGCGATCGCAACCACCGCACCGCTGATCTGGCCCATCGCCTTGCGCGTGGCGTCCTTCGGCGACAGACCTTCCTCGGTCATGATGCGCTCGACGTTCTCGATCACGACGATCGCGTCGTCGACCACGATCCCGATCGCCAGCACCATGCCGAAAAGACTGAGCTGGTTGATGGTGAAGCCTACCGCCCACATGCCGAGAAAACCGCCCATCAACGCGACCGGAATCACCAGCACCGCGATGATCGTCGCACGCAGGTTCTGCAGGAAAATCAGCATCACGAGGAAGACGAGGATGATCGCCTCGATCAAGGTGTGCACGACTTCCTCGACCGAGATCGTGATGAAGTCGCTGGTGTCATAGGGCACGAACCATGACACCCCCTGCGGGAAACTCGGCTGCATTTCGGCCAGTTTGGCCTTCACCGCCTCGGCAACGCCGAGCGCGTTCGCGCCCGAGCTGAGCTGCACCGCAAAGCCGGCGACCGGCTGGTTGTTGTAACTGACATCGTGGCCGTAGGTGTAGGGCCCAAGTTCGACGCGCGCGACATCTTTCAGTTGCACGGTTGTGCCATCGCTGTTCGTACGCAGGACGATGTTCTCGAACTGTTCTGGCGAGGAAAAACGGCTCTCTGCGGTCACCGTAGCGGTGAAGCCACTTCCCTTGGTCGCGGGCGCGGCGCCGAGGGACCCGGCGGCAATCTGCACATTTTGTCCACGTACGGCACTCAACGCTTGCGCGGCAGATAGGTTGTACCCGTGTAGTTTGTCCGGATTGAGCCAGATTCGCATTGCGTATTCGGAGCCGAACTGGGTCGCGCTGCCGACACCCGGAACACGCTGGATCTGGTCGATCACCCGCGAGGCGAGCAGGTTGTTCAATGCGTCGGAATCCAGTCGTCCGTCGTCGGACTTGAGCATGCCGACCATCAAAAAGCCGGCGTTCACCTTTGAGACGACGACGCCCTGCTGCGAAACCTCCGAAGGCAGCCGCGGGGTCGCCAGCGCTACCTTGTTCTGCGTCTGTACTTGGGCGGTATCGGGATCGGTGCCGGGGTTGAAGGTCAGGGTGACCGACGAACTGCCATTCGAGCTTGACGACGAGCTGAAGTAGGCGAGGTGATCGATACCATTGAGCTGCTGCTCTATGACCTGAGTCACGGTTTTTTCAACGGTCGCCGCGTCGGCGCCCTGGTAGAACGCGCTGACTACAACCTGAGGCGGCGCGATGGCTGGATACGATTCAACACCGAGACCGCGAATCGCAATTGCGCCACCCAGGGTGATCAGGATCGCGACGACCCAGGCAAAAATCGGCCGGTCAATGAAAAAATTGGGCATGGGGTTATCCTGTTACTTCGCTTTCGGCGCAGCCGGCGCGCCCGGTGCGTCGGGGGTCTCGCCAGCATCGGGCGCAGCAGCTTTCCACGGCGTTGCTTTCGCCGGCTGGCCGGACTTCACCTTCTGCACACCCGAGACGACGATCTGGTCGCCATCGGCGAGCCCATCCGTGACGATCCAGTCTTGACCACGCAACGAGTCAGCCTTGATTCGTTTTTCCACAACCTTGCCATCTTGGCCAACCACGAATACGAACGCCCCTTGGTCGTCGCGCTGCACCGCGAGTTGCGACACCAACCACGCATGCGTGAGCTCACCGCGGGTCAGGCGCACGGTCACATACATTCCTGGCAGCAGGGCATGATCCGGATTGGGCACGATGCCACGTAGCGTGACGGCGCCCGTCGATGGGTCCACGCGGGTGGCCGAAAAATCGAGGGTGCCGGGGTGCGCGTACGTGCTGCCATCGGGAAGCAGCAATTCGACCTTGGCCTTGTCCTGGTCGAACAACTGCACGTGTCCCTTGGCGGCGCGCTGACGCATCGCGTCGAGTGTTCCGACGGCCTGGCTGAAATTGACGTACAGCGAGTCGACTTGGTCGATCGTCGTGAGCAAGGTTGCCTCGCCTTGGCCGACCAACGCGCCTTCGGTTACCTGCTGCTGGCCCGCGCGACCAGCGATGGGCGCTGTCACGTCGGCGTAGCCGAGGTTGATCTTCGCCGATTGCACGGTGGCTTGCGCCTGCTTGACGGCTGCCGCCGCAGTGCGCTCGGCGGCATTCGCCGTATCGACAGCAGCCTTGGAAATGAAGCCTTTGGTGCCGACTGTGCGAGCACGCTCCGCAGCGATGTGGTTATTCGTGTACGTGGCTTGCGCCGCGGCGAGGTTTGCCAGTTGTGCGTTCAGAGTCGCCTGCAGCGGCGCAGGATCAATCTTGAACAAGACTTGGCCTTCCTTGACATCGCTACCTTCCGTGTACACACGCTTCTGCAGGACGCCTGCGATTCGCGCGCGCACGTCGGCACTGCGTACGGCCGACAGGCGCCCGACCAGATCCTCCACTAGCGGTACGCGGGTTGCCTGCGCGGTTACCACGCCAGCCGTGGGTGGCGGCATCTGTTGTTGG
>JBDTWV010000240.1:0-4929 GCA_040006495.1 Dokdonella sp. | reverse complement strand
ACTTCGATGTCGGTGACCAGACCCGGTCGTGGCCACGGCGCGTGGCAGCTGGTCGCGCCTGCATCGCCGTGCGCATCGTCACTGCGTGCAGGTGCACTGAATTCGAGATTCCCGACTGGCTGGCCGGCCCCACCGGCACGACCGAGCATCCGTGCAAAATGTGACGACAGGCGCAGGTCCATGTGACGCATCGAAAATTCGCCGGGGCGATCCGCATCGACGCCATAGTGCGCATGATCCGCGACCAGCCAGACCACGCCGTGCGCATCGGCAACGTCGATGTCGAACGGTTTGCCCGGGTTCGCGCGCAGCACGAATCCACGCAAGTCGGCGACACCACCGGGATACGCGAGCACCAGGCCACCATCGAATTTCAATTCGCTCGCACCGATGCCCGTGACAGTCTCGCCACGGTGCTCGACGTCGAGGTGGCTACCCGCGCGCGCAGGGAACGTCGCGATGTCATAGCGCACACCGGCAACGCCGGTCGTGCGCGCCGAGGCACCGCGCACATCGTCGATACGCAATGCCAAGGCGACCAGTTGATCCGGATTGAAACTGATCGCGGCTTCGCCACCGTTTTGCACTGCAGGCGTGGTAGGCACTGATGGGGCCGGCAGCGCCGCGGCCGGCACGACGGCAAGCACGAGGAAGGCGAGCAGGAGACATGACGTTTGCATCGGGAATATCAGCCGTGGGGGACGTGTCACACGCAAGGCGAGCGGGATCTCCATGGTGCCATGCTGGCGCGCAATGGGGCATCCGCGTTAGCGTTCACCGATGACCTCCTCCTATTCTTCAGACGCGGGCGCGCTCCTCGACCACATTGCGAACCTGATCAGCAACGGCCGCCCCGATCTCGCCGCGGCACAAGCGACGCAGGCGCGACAGCGCTTTCCCGGTGATGCCGAGCTCGCACGCATGTGCGGCATCGCGTTGCTGCAGCTCGGCAGGCTTGCCGAAGCGCGCACGGTACTTGAATCAGCGCGCGCACTGGCACCGCAATCGGTCGAAGTGTTGTGCAATCTCGGCAGCGTGCTGCTCGCGGCGGATGACGCGGCTGCCGCTGTCACCGTACTCGATCAGGCGTGCACGCTCGCGCCGCTGCATCCGGCCGTTCTCAACGGCCTGGGCAATGCACGACGCGCGAACGGCGACCTTGTCGGCGCGTGCGAGGCATACGAGCAGGCAACTCGCACCCAGCCGGATTACCTCGGCGCATGGTTCAACCTCGCCGCGTTGCGCCACGCGTTGGGAGATCTGACGCAAGCCGAACACGATGTGCGGCGTGCGCTGGTCCTCGCTCCCGGCCATCCCGAGGGGCTGCTCGTGCTCGGTCATATCCTCGCCGCGCAACGCCGCTATGGCGAAGCGGACGCGGCTTACGCGATGGGCGCGCGATCTGCACCAGGCGACGCACGCTTTGCATATCAATGCGGCTTGATGGCCGAGGAATTGAAACAGCACGCGATTGCAGCCGCGGCGCATGCGCGCGCGCTGTCACTCGAACCGCATCTCGACCAGGCATTGGGCCAGCTCGTGTTCCTGCGCCGGCAACTGTGCGACTGGCGCGATATCGACGCGCTGTCGGCACGCTTGCTCGCGCGCGTCCGCGCGGGGGCGCCTGGCATCGCGCCGTTCGGTTTCCTCGCCGAACCTGCGAGCGCGGCGGAGCAATTGCAGTGCGCGCAAACCTGCGCGGCGGCCATCGATGCGAGCTGCACGCCATTGCAAACGCACTTCGCGTTCGAGCATCGGCGACCGCCCGCCGATGCTCCGCTGCGGATCGGCTTCGTCGCCAATGGTTTCGGCAATCACCCGACCAGCCTGCTGATCGTCGCGATGCTCGAAGCGCTGCACGAGCAGCCGCTCGAGATTCACCTGTTCTCGACCGCAGTCGCGGACGGCAGCCCGATGCTGCGACGCATGACGGCGACAGCACACGTATGGCACGACGCGTCCAACGCGACCGCGTCCATGCTGGCCTGCACGATTCATGATGCCGGCATTGAAGTGCTGCTCGATCTCGATGGGTACTGCGCTGGCGCGATGCCGGCGGTATTCGCATTGCGACCGGCGGCGATCCAGGTGAACTGGCTGGCCTATCCCGGCACGCTGGGCGCACCGTGGATCGACTACGTGATCGCCGATCGCAGCGTATTGCCAGAAACCTTGGCCACGTCCTTTTCCGAACACGTGGCCTGGCTGCCGCGCTGCTTCCAGCCATCGGATACCACTCGCGTCGTCGCCGAACCCCCCTCTCGCACCACGTGTGGACTTCCGGAAAGTGGCGTCGTGTACGTTTGCTTCAACGCCAGCTTCAAGCTCAATCTGGCAAGTTTCGAGCGCATGCTCGGCGTGCTGCACGGCGTGCCCGGCTCCGTGTTGTGGCTGCTATCCGGCCCGGATGGCGCAGACCAGCGCCTGCGCGCGCATGCCGCGCAACACGGCATCGATCCCGCGCGCCTCGTATTCATGCCGAAGCTGCCTCATGAGCAATATCTGGCGCGCTATCGGCACGCCGACCTGTTCCTCGATACGTCTCCGTACAACGCGCACACCACGGCATCGGATGCAATCTGGGCCGGTTGCCCGGTGCTGACAGTGCCAGGCGCGACGTTTGCCGCACGGGTCGCTGCGAGCATCAATCACCATCTCGGAATGCCGCAGTTGAATGCCAGCGACGACGCGGCTTTCAGCGAACTGGCGATTCGCTTCGGGCACGACGCCGAAGCACGCGCCGCACTGCGCGCGCAACTTGCAACGTGTCGACGCGAGAGCGGCCTGTTTGACATGCGTGGGTTCGCGGTCGATTTCGCCAAGCTGCTGCGCACGATGGCACAGCGCCGGCGCAGCGGACTCGCGCCCGCCCCACTCGATTGAGCTTCCCGCGAACAGCGCAGCGCGCTACGCTGGCAACATGACCGCAACCAACGACTTCGTCCCGCTGACCATTTGCGTGTTGACCGTGTCGGACACGCGCACGCCGGACAACGACTCGTCGGGCGATTACCTCGCGCTCTCGATCGGTCAGGCCGGACATCGCCTGCACGAGAAACGCATCGTCAAGGATAATCGCTATCTCGTGCGCGCGATCGTCGCGCAGTGGATCGCCGATGAAGGCATCCACGGTGTGATCGTCACCGGCGGGACCGGCTTCACCGGCCGCGATTCCACCCCGGAAGCGATCTGCCCACTCCTCGACAAAGATATGCCAGGCTTCGGCGAGATGTTTCGCGCGATCAGTTACGAGGAAATCGGGACCGCGACGCTGCAATCACGCGCGTTCGCGGGCTTGTCGAACAACACGTTCGTGTTCTGCCTGCCCGGCTCGACCTCGGCCTGCCGCACCGCATGGGAAAAACTCATCCGCGCGCAGCTCGACGCGACGACCAAGCCGTGTAATCTGGCTGCGTTGATACCGCGCCTGCGAGAGATCTGAAGCGTGGCAATAGCGGCGGCAACTGCGATGTCTTTTTGATGCACTCCAAGCACAAGCATTGCGCCTGCAGGCGCTCCCTCCAAGAGCAGGATCGTCGTGAAAAACATCAAGAAGAAGAAATACACGCATGCACTTGAGAATCTCGACGACGACCTCGTCGCGTTGCAGCGCTGGATCATCGCCAAAGGGAAACGCGTCGTCGTGATCTTTGAAGGCCGTGATGCGGCCGGCAAGGGCGGCGTGATCAAGGCGATCGCCGAGCGCCTGAATTCGCGTTACATGCGAACTGTTGCGCTGCCAAAACCCAATGATCGAGAAAGCACTCAGTGGTACTTCCAGCGCTATGTCGAACATCTTCCTGCCGCTGGCGAACTCGTGCTGTTCGATCGCAGCTGGTACAACCGCGCAGGTGTCGAGCACGTGATGGGATTTTGCACGGACGCGCAGTACGAGCAGTTTCTGGTCGATTGTCCGGTGTTCGAGAAGATGATCGCCGGTGACGGCATCATCGTGCTGAAATACTGGTTGGCTGTCGATCAGGAAGAACAGGAGCAGCGCTTCGCCGAGCGGGCCACCGACCCGCTCAAGCGCTTCAAGATTTCACCGATCGACCTGAAGGCGCGCGACCAATATGCAGCCTACGGCAACGCGCGAGATGCGATGCTGGCAGCGACGCATGCGCGATGGGCGCCGTGGTTCGTTGCCAACTTCAACGACCAGAAGCGCGGTCGACTCGAGGTGATCGCGCACTTGCTCAAGCAACTGCCCGAGCGCGCCGCGCCGGACAAACCGCTGAAGCTACCGAAACTGAAAGGCAAGCCGGCTCGCGAGAAGTTGGCGAACGACGAATTCTGGATAATCTGAGTTGGCGCAGGCTGGGCGTCGCGGCCGCCGCGCACTGGTGGGAGCGGCCGATGCCGCGATGCCTTTTCGAGCGCAAAGGCAAAAGCATCACGCCTTCCGGCGCTCCCACAAATACCCAGCCGCATGTCGATTGACGCAAGAGCATCGCACCTGCCGGCGATCCCACAAATAGCGAGCCACCCGGTATTTGACCAGAGCGGCGCCACTGCGATCGGGCTGCCCCACGAAGTTACGGACGCCGCATCAACTCCGGGGCTTCCTTGCTGACTGGCATCAGGTCGGTCTTGGAGACGCCGAGCCAGTACAGGATCGGGTTGGCGAAGAAGATCGACGACAAGGTACCAATCACGATGCCGACCAGCATTGTCAACGCGAAGCCGTGCACCGCGGGGCCGCCGAAGAAGTACAGCGCAAACATCGCGAGCGACGTGGTCAGCGAGGTCATGATCGTACGCGACAGGGTCTGATTGATCGAGCGATTCAGAATCGTGTATGGATCGGCCTTGCGGGTCAGGCGGAACAACTCGCGCACGCGGTCGAACACGACGACTTTGTCGTTGATCGAGTAGCCGATAACGGCCAGCAGCGACGCGAGCACGGTCAAGTCGAATTCCATCTGCGTC
>JBDTWV010000239.1:0-4936 GCA_040006495.1 Dokdonella sp. | reverse complement strand
ATGCTGCGTGCCCGCGATGTACTCGGCAGCCGTCACGGTCGGCATGTGCGCTGCGCGGGCCTGGTCACCGTGCGCCAGCATCCGGGCACCGCGAAAGGCGTCACCTTCGTCACCCTCGAGGACGAAACCGGCCAAGTCAATGTCGTGGTCTGGCAAGCCCTCGCACAGAGACAGCACCGCACCCTGCTCGAATCGACCGTCATGGCTGTCGACGGGGTCCTGCAGGTAAGTGATGGCGTGCATCATCTGATCGCAAAGCGGCTTCATGACTTTAGCGCACTGCTGCCGGAGTTCTCGTTCGCATCGCGCGATTTCCATTGAGGAACGACGATCCCGCCGCTACCTCGCACCCCGATACAGGGATCTTACCCAGCCTCGATGACCAAGATTTTGGGCCTGGTTAAGCAGAGGCTGTGCAACTGAGCAAAGGCAAGTCTGTGAACGCCTGAGTAGATGGCGATTGCCCGGATGCGTGCCGAACTGCGCAGTGCCTCGTGTTGAATGAATTGTCCGCAACGCTATTTCACGGAACATTTTTCTGCATGGAAGAGACTCAATGCGTGAGGTTGTTGGTCTGCCCAATGAATCGGGCGACATTGTCGTGCAACAGTTTCATCGACTCTTCGTGCGCGTAGACCATGTGCCCGGACGGGTACCACGACCGCGTGATATTGGATTGAAGTTTGGCCGGGATCGGCAGGTGGCTCATCTCGTAGTCAGCCGCAAAATAGGGCGTCGCAATATCGTAGTAGCCACCGTTTAGATAGACCTTTAGATTCGAATTCTTCTTCATGGCAGTGGCGAGATCTGTCATGACATTCGTCGAAGACTGCAGCGCTTCGCCATGTGCACCAGGCGCCTTGTGGGAGAAATCCCAGTGCTTGATGTCTGCGAACAGCCTGTAGTGGCGGTCGTGGCCAAACTTCAGTTGTGTACGCACGTAGTCGTTGAACGCAGCAACATAGGCAGAACTGATGGCGGAGGATTGCGGATCGTAGTCAGCCTCCTTGCCCAGCGGATCGATTGCAGGTCCGGAAAAACGCGAGTCGAGGCGACCGGTCGTAGTGTCGTCATCAACTTGCAACTCATGCTCGAACATGCCGCCGCTCACGCGCAGATCAGCCTTGAGCAAGTAGGCGGCCGGCAGCCCTGTGTATTGGTGCAGTTTTTCCGCGGTTGCCTGCCGACGTTCGGCGGATAGTCGCGAACCTGCCATCAACGCCAGCGTGTAGTCGCCAAGCGCGTACTGTTCGACCTCGGCCAGGAACGGCTCCAATGCCGCGGGCTGCCGCGGCAATTTGTGGTGATAGAACGCAGTGGCCGCGAACGTCGGCAATGCCAGTTCGTAGGGAAGGTCAACACTGGGGTTGAACTCGGGACCGTCGATGCTGGTATCAAAACTGAGGATCTGCGACAGCAGGATCACGCCGTTGAGATCGACGCTGTCCTCGTTTTCGAGGATGTTCGCAAGGACCGCCGAGCGCGTGGTTCCGTAGCTTTCCCCGAACAGGTACTTCGGCGAATTCCAACGGTCGTACTTGGACATGAACTGGGTGATGAACTGCGCGAACGCGTGGCCGTCGCCATCGACGCCATAGATCGCCTTCTCCCGCTCTTTCATCTGGTCCGCACGCTTGGACTTGTCGGCATCGTTCGCGATGAGCCGGCTGAAGCCCGCGCCAGGTGCATCGATGAACACGACATCGCTCGCGTCGAGCAAGCTGTAGTCGTTGTTGACGAGTTGGTACGGCGCCGCCGGCGTATGGCTGTCGTCGCTGGTGACAACACGCTTGGGGCCGAATGCGCCCATGTGCAGCCAGACCGTTGATGAGCCCGGGCCGCCGTTGTAGATGAAGGTGATCGGTCGCTGGCTCGGTTTCACGTCTTTCTTGAAGTACGCGGCATAGAACATGCTGACTTGCGGTTCGTCTTCGTGGTCGCCGCTGCCATGCAGGACGAGCGTACCTGCAACCGCCTTGTAATCGATGCGATGGCCCTCGACTGCGACCGAGCCATCGCTCATCGATGTCTGTGGCTGCAGCAAAGCCGCATCGACTTTGGGAGCGTCGGCCTTGTCTTCCTTCCTGTCCTTGTCGGTAGCGGCGAGCGCGCCGGTGGCGAGCATAAGCGCGAAAAGCGCTGTAACAAAATGGAATCTGCGCATCGACGGAAGTCCTTGGCGGCGCAGGCGAACGACGCCTCGCGAAGTGGCGAGCATAGATGTGAAGCCCTGGGGGTATCGCATCCCAGAAGTCATATCCGGTGGATGGAAAAAATATCAACGCGCACACAGGCCGCCGGGGTCGGATGTGACTATGCTGCGCGAGCCGGCGGCGACGCGTCATCGGCGCCAACCCTTGGAGACTGCATGAAACGTTTTATCATGACGCGTCTTGTGCCAACACGCTGCGATCACAATCATGACGGCCATCCCCGCGATGACTGTTTGCTCGTGCTGCCGACACGTTGCATGCCGACAGCCACTGTCTCTCTTCACTCTTCAGGTGCCGATTCTGGCTCTCAGTGCTCGTGCCCACCGGCCCCATGCACGTGGCGATGCGCAATTTCTTCTGGCGTCGCGTCACGGATATCCATGACCTCGACATCGAACACCAGGGTCTTGCCGGCCAACGGATGATTCAGGTCGACATCGATAACGCTGGACCCAACTTTGCGCACCACAACCATGCGCGCACCGCTTTCCTTGGTCTGCAATACGGTACTCATGCCCGGACGCAGCTTGTCTCCATTATCGAAATACTTCTTCGGGACACGTTGGGTGAAGTCTGCACGGCGTTCGCCATAGGCGTCTCGTGGCGCGACACTGACTTCGAATCGATCGCCGAGCGCATGGCCGATCAAGGCCTTTTCGAGACCTGGAATGATGTTGCCCTGCCCGATCAGCACGGTCAGTGGCTCAGCGCGTTCACGCGACGAATCGACCGGCGCAGCGCCGCCATCGTTGACGCTGTAATGGAACGAGACGACCTTGTTTGTTTCGATATTCACCCTGGACTCCGCAAGAAAAAAGCCAGCGATCCTAGCAGGTTACCGGCATGTCGTCATTGGGCAGGCGGCTCGGGGTGCGCTCCGAAACGGGCGCCGTGCGCCTCAGGGCCGAGCGCGGTCACGATCGCAAGCAATACCGCGACTACCGCGATGAAGGTCGCCATCGCAAACGCATAGTCGCCGCCGCGCTGCATTGCCACCCAAGCGAGGAATGGCGCGGTGAACGCCGCGAGCAGGTTGCCGGTCTGGTACGCGAAGCCGGGCAAGGTGGCGCGCACCGCATCCGGCGAGAGTTCATTCAGATGCACCGGCACCACGCCCCACGCGCCCTGCACCATCATCTGCAACAGGAACACACCGACCCCGAGCAGCACCACGGAACCGCCATACGCCCACAGCGGCACCATCGGCACCGCCAGCAACGCGGCAATGATGATCGCGCGACGGCGGCCGATGCGCTCGGACCATGCCCCGAACAGCAATCCACCGACGATCGCCCCGAGATTCAGCGCAATCGTCAACCCCGCGACGGTGCTCGTATCGAAGCGGAGCTGTGCCTTGAGAAATGTTGGATACATGTCCTGCGAGCCGTGGCTGAACATGTTGAACGCCATCATCAGCACGACCAGGTAGGCAAACAGTTTCCAGCGCCCGCGCATGGTTTCCATGAAGCCCGGGCGCACGGTCATGTCTTTGCGAGTGGCCAGCCACACTGGAGACTCCGGGACGTGCCGGCGGATATACAGGACCAGCAACGCCGGCAATACGCCAAGTGCGAACATGCCGCGCCAACCTATGTGATCGAACAGAAGCAGGTAACACAAGCCGCCCAACAGGTAGCCGGCCGCATAGCCCTCCTGCAACAGACCCGAAACGGCGCCGCGTGCCTTGGCAGGAATGGATTCCATTGCGAGCGACGCGCCGATACCCCACTCACCGCCCATCGCCAGGCCAAACAGCGCTCGAACGACCAGCAGCACGAACAACGAAGGAGCCAGCGCGGATGCGGCCTCAAGTACCGCAAAAAGCACGATGTCGGCCATCAGTACTGGACGCCGCCCATACCGATCGGCCAGACGACCAAACAGGTACGCGCCGAACGGACGCATCGCCAGGGTCAAGGTCAACGAAAACGCGACTTCGGTAACGCCGACATGGAATTCGCGCGCGACTTCAGGAATCACGAACACCAGCAGGAAGTAATCGAACGCATCGAGCGTCCAGCCAAGAAAGCTGGCTAGCACGACCTTGCGTTGTGAATGATCGAGCTCACGCAACTCGGCGAAAAAGATCATGACGGGCGATCTCTGACGGAGACAGGCGTCTGCGATCTCGCTTCCGAACCCCCTCACGAATGCGCGGACGGCGCAGGCTAGCACAGCGCGAGCCTTGCGCAGGCCAGACTGGATCGCGGCTGCGGGAGCGTGGACGACGGGTGATCGTTGCCGCGCGATGGCAACCGCCCACGACCACACTGCCGCTCAGCCAGATACAGGAAAAGCGAAATATCAACAAAACCGCGTACCCTTCCCTGCCGATTGGCGCATGACGCATGACCAGCCCGAACTCCGTCCCTTCCAGACTACCCGAATAGACGATGCAAGATTCCACGCACCGAACACTTTGTCTCAGCGTCGCCGCCCGCTTTGGCAGTCATTGGAACCGTGGCTACGCACGCAACAAGCTGCGTTTCGATCCGGCTTATGCCGCCGTGGCCGCGTTGGTTTCACACGACGACGAGGCCGTGCTCGACATCGGCTGCGGACTCGGCTTGCTTGGGTTCTATCTGCGCGCAACAGGATTTCGCGGTCGCTACATCGGCATCGATTTCGACGCCCCGAAGATCGCCGAGGCACGTCGCGTCGCATGCACCCATGGCATCGAGCTTGCTTTCGACGACGGGGACGCCACCGCGCTGCCGACATTC
>JBDTWV010000238.1:0-4943 GCA_040006495.1 Dokdonella sp. | reverse complement strand
AACTGCACTGGGTCTTGCCCACGTCGTTGCAATGTGGCTCCGCCCAATGCCTAACGCTCACACGCCGGCGAGGATGTGAGTCCAAGCAGCTTGGGTTGCGGGCCGGGCATCTTTCCAATCCTGAGCAGCCCTGTAGGAGTGGCGCCGACAGAGTATTCAGTCAAATGCCGATACCGCGCGCCCGCGCCAAGTCGCATCATTTGCTGTCGTCTGCAGTTCGGCCCCGAAGGTGGCACGCGGTGCGTTTGGAAAGGGGTCGTTTGTCTCTTTGCATTCTGCTACAGGAGAACTCTATGCAAATCTCAAATCGGCTGTTACTTGCGTCAATGGTTTTGACTGGCGGGATGTGGGTCAGTGGCGTGGCATTCGGCGCGGATGCGAAGATTACGCTGTCAGGTGCCAGCGAGGTGCCGCCGGTTCAGTCGTCGGCTTCCGGTGACGGAACGATTTCAATAGGAAATGATGGTGCGGTATCCGGTAGCGTCACGACCAAGGGCGTCCAGGGTACCGCCGCCCACATCCACATGGCGGCGGCCGGTGCCAACGGCCCGGTGATCGTCCCGTTCACCAAGGATGGCGATACCTACAAGGCGCCGGCAGGGGCGAAGTTGACTCCGGAACAACTCGCCGCGTTCAAGAGCGGCGGCCTGTACTTCAATGTGCATAGCGCCGCAAATCCGGGCGGCGAAATCCGCGGCCAGCTCAAGTAGATTGCAAAAAGGCTGTCCCGCAGACAACGTTCATCCGCATTTCGCCGCCGATCCCGATCGGCCGAGGAACAGAGCGGGCCGGGCGACCGGCCCGCTCGCTTTTATCCTCTCCCGAGGCAGCGCCGCCGCGTCAGGTGGATGTTATGCCCTGTTGCGCGGCCCCATGAAGAACCACAGGATCAATCCCACCAGCGGCAGTAGCACGACCACCACCACCCAAAGCAGTTTCTTGCCGTTCTCCGCCGAGGATTGGAGAATATTGATCAGCGCCCAGATGTCGCCGATGAGAATCAAGATTCCGATTATTCCGCCGTACCCAACATTCATCATCGCTGACTTCCCCTTGTAATTGCCCTGCCGCGGACAGTTCCGTCGAGGCGCGGCGACTCCGACCTTTGCGTCATCAGCATCGGAATGGGTACGCCACGCCGACTGCAAGGTGCTTGGCGACGAGAACGGTTTGGTGGCCATTCTACCTGCCCCGCACGCCCCGAAGGATAGCCTCCATGCAGGAGATTCTGAGGTGATTGAACGCGATACTTTTCGCGAAATCGCCGGACCGAGGCCGCGAGGCGCATACTGAGATCCCCGCATCCATTCGATCGGCACATCCCCATGACCAAAATAGCAAGTCGGGCCCAGGACGTGCATTGGGCTGGCGAAGTCCAGGCACTCGAAGCGCTGGGTGAAAAGAAGGCCTTTGTCGCTCGCCTGCTCAAGCTTGGCTACAAGCCGGCGGAGTTCAGGGTCACCGTGCGCAGCATCCGCCGAGAGGGCCCCGACGACCGGCGCACGCGCTACAACGTCTTTGTCGACCAGTTGCGCAATGGCGTCCCGTTCCGAGGGAAACCGTATCTAGGCGGGCATCCGGAGAAATGGGTCGAGCAAGTCTCGGCCAACGCGCTGAGCGATTTTCCTCATCCCTATCCAGAATTGTCCTCGGGCTGACGCGCGTAGCGCCCAATGTCGCCGCAGAGGTGGGCTGCCGCGAGGCGTTTAGCGTCGCGCCGTCAACGCGCAACTCGCGGCACCAGTGCGATGCGATCCAGCGTGATCGGCGTACCCACCGCGCGAACCGTGAGCACGATCTTGATCTGCTCGGCGATAACGTCGGTGCGCCAGGCCGACGGCCACTCGAGCGGTACCTTCAAGCCCCCTGGGACGTGCGCCAGTGTAGATCCCGCCGCGACCCGCGCCAGTTGCTGCCACGACGAAGCCGGCGACGCGCGCGCGAACACGGCGATCGCATCGACGCGATCGTCGGTGCGCACTCCCAGCACCAAAGCGCCGAGCTGCCGGCGGCGCAGGATCTGGTCTGGCGGCGAGTGCAGCGTGACGTTGCGTGTCGCGGGTGTCACCACAAGCGCACCACGGCCTGCCCCGATGGCAGCGCCGTCCGCGGTCCAGCCGTCGTTGTCGGCGTAGCTCGACGACCCAAACGTCCACAGCCGCGCGCCGGCAACGAGGTTGGCGTGGCTGACCATGAAGTCGCGCAGGGCTTCCTCACCGGGCGTGTTGCGCCACGAGGTGTAGGGCAGGTAGCCGGCTTGGCCGGCGTATATGCCGTTGGAACCATTCCATGCCATGAGCGTGATGCTCGACCCGTCGAAATTGAAGGCGTCGCGAAACGTGCGGTACGACGCCGCGTAGACCGGCAGCTCAGCCTTGTGCTTCAGGTCCGTGGCATTCGATTCGACAATCGCCCACCCCGGATCCATGCGGCCGAACGCAGCGAACAGGCTGTGCGATCCTTCCATGCGCCCCCGGTTTTCCGCCGCCTCGCCGTACAGGATCGCGCCCAAGTGACCGGCGCGGGGAATCGCGCCCTCGACCGATACGCCCGCGGAGTCGTGATTCTGGCCGCGACTATTCAGCCTTAATGCAAATGGTTTCACCCCCTTGTCGGGAGACACGAAAGCCTGTGCGCTGAAAATGCGGTCGCTGGCTATGCCTGCCTCATGCGTCCAGATGGAAAGCTCGTCGTAGTGCAGTGCCACGACGTGTTTGCGAAAAGCATCCCACTCCTGATACCAAGGATCGTCCCAGATCACCGGGCGCCCGGCTATTGCGGGCTGGAAGGCGGTTCCGGGAAATTGGCGCGGCGGATCGACCTCGGTCCAGGCCCGCCAGCGCTTGCCGGAAAGGCGATTGACCTCGGCGAGCGAAAGCGGATGCTTGCGACGATACTTCGACAGATCCGGCGCACCCGCCTCGGGTTTGCCCGCATACGGACCCGATCCGCGCAGCCACGCGCGAAACTGCCGCAGCATGCCGGGATTGAAGTCGAAGAATGCACGTTGCTCGAAAAACGGATTCATGTACGTGTCGGCGTCGAGCGCGACGCCGATGAACAGCTCGGGATGCGTGCGCGCGAATTCGGCGACGATGCGCGCGGCCGCCTGCAGGTTCCGCTTCTTGTATCGGCGCACCTGGGTCGCATAGATGTTGTAGGTCAGCGAGCGCGCGATCTCGGGTGAGGTCTGCGATCCAGCAAGGTTCTTGAGATAGTCGTCGGCATACACCCTGTTGTCCTGCGCCCATTGGCAGTTGGCGGGGTCGTCCTCGAGATGGTCGTTCACATCCCATTCGGGATCGTTGCACGCCGCGTCGGCCCAGATGCCGCCGTTGAGGATGAATTGCACCGGCAGTCGCTTGCGAATCGCGTACTCGATCACCGGGCGCAGCGCGTCGTCGGCGAGCGCGCGTTCGCCGCAGTTGCGGTTGACATCGAAATTCGGGTCGAACACCCAATCGGCGGCCCGCCCGAGCGTCGTGCGCAGGTAAAGGATCGGCACCGCCATGCCGATGCGCTGCGTCCGCGACTCATAGGCGCGATACTGCGTGTCGATTTCCACGGCACCGCCTTTGAGAATGCCCGACGTCGCCATCAGCAGATGAAACGGTCGCGGCATCGGCTGCGGCGGTCGCGGCAGCGTATCGGTCCACAACTCGAATGCCGCTGGGGGAAGGAGGCTTTTCTTTGCGAGCAACTTGGTCTCACCGGCCAGGTTGCGCGCCACGACCCGGTACCCGTGCCTGATCGGGGTCAATGGCGCGAAATCGTGTTCGAGCACGAAGCCGGCGTTGGCCGATTGCGGATAGCCGGGCCGCGCCTGAGCGACGTCGGGCCGGGCGATGCCGTAGCGAGCCGGCGTGGGCTGCTCATCGAGCTGCACTTCGACGCCGGCAATGCCGGCGGGGTCCAGCGCCCAGCCGGTGGTGCGCAGCGTCGTGGCCGTTGTCGCTTCGGCGGACGGCGTGTCCACGAATCCGATGATGCCAGGCGCAATGCGGTCGGCAGACGCGCTTTGCGCCAGCGTAGCAGGCGTGACCAAGCAGCACGCCGCGATCGAAACTCTAACCAGCGTTGTCGCGAATGTGGACATGGGGATTTCTTTGCCGCGTGACACTGGCGGCTGTGCAATGGGCTCGGCGAGGCCCACAATAGTACCTTTGGAATCGCATCGGGTCATTGCAACGGGCCCGTGCCTCGACACCGGCCGCACTTGCGCCCCCAGGAGATGGCAATGAATACGCAATTAAAGGATGCCAGCACGTCGCGCCAGGAAGAAGTTGCGAAGCTCGTGCGCACCAAGGTCGCCGCGGGCGAGGGCGGCGCCGTCGAGGCGTTCGTCGAGCGCTATCTGGCGCAGGTCGATCCCGAGGAACTTGCCGACCGGAAACCCGCGGACCTGTATGGTGCCGCACTTTCGCACTGGAATTTCGCGCGCACGCGCAACGCCGGAGGCGCCAAGGTGCGCGTGTTCAATCCGACGATCGAAGAGCACGGCTGGCAGTCCACGCATACGGTCGTCGAGATCGTCAACGACGACATGCCGTTTCTGGTCGATTCGGTGACCATGGAGGTCAATCGGCACGGCCTGACGCTGCACCTGATACTGCATCCGATCCTTTCGGTCGACCGCAAGCCCGACGGTACGCTGGTCGGTCTCGCGGCTCCCGGCTCCATAAATGCGCGGCGGGAATCGTTCATCCACGTTGAAGTCGACCGCATCGCCGATGCGGCCCAGCTAGCCGTCTTCGCCGCAGACATCGAACGCGTCCTTGGCGATGTCCGCAGCGCGGTGAACGACTGGGAGAAAATGCGCGCCCAGGTCGGCACGATTCTCGAGGAAATAAACCGCAAGCCGCCGCCGTTGCCGGCCGACGAGCTGGCCGAGGGCAAAGCGCTGATGGCGTGGCTGGCTGACAACCACTTCACCTTTCTCGGCT
>JBDTWV010000237.1:0-4959 GCA_040006495.1 Dokdonella sp. | reverse complement strand
CCTGCGCGACCAGCTGCAAGGAATGGAATGCCGGCGGTATTGCAGGCCCGCTGACCGACGAGCGCCCATACGCCAAGGACCCGCAAGGCGTGTGGTTCAACCGCGTGCACAGCTATGAACTGGAAGCTGATGCGGCCACCCAGCAGCCTGCGCAAACACTGCACTTCCCGCGCAGCTGCCTGCATTGCGAAACGCCGGCCTGCGTGACCGTGTGTCCGACCGGCGCCAGCTACAAGCGCGCCGAGGACGGCATCGTGCTGGTTGACGCGGACAAGTGCATCGGCTGCCAGCTGTGCGCATGGGCGTGTCCGTATGGCGCGCGCGAGTTCAGTGAGAAAAAAGGAACGATGCAGAAATGCACGTTGTGCGTGGATCGCATCTACAACGAGACATTGGATGAGGCGGACCGGCAGCCAGCATGCGTGATGGCGTGCCCGACCCGAGCGCGTCATTTCGGCGATCTCGGCGACGCGGATTCGGCGATCTCCAAACTCGTCGCCGAACGCGAAGGCTACGCACTGATGCCGGAGTTCGGCTACCAGCCGGTCAACCGCTACCTGCCACCGCGGCCGCGGCGCGACGGCTGCAGCGGCGCCGCGCCACCAAGCGCGCCGCGCGACGAGAATCTCGATACGCAGAAACTTCCCGGCATGCTGCGCTGGCTCGACCGCGCGCTGTCGCGCTGACGGCACGCCACGACGATGCGGCCGACGTTTTCGATCATCTTGTTCACTGTGTTGTCCGGCGTGGGCTATGGGCTTTGGTTCCTGATCGGACTTGGCTTGGCCGTGCACTGGCCCGTATGCGGGCTGCGCGGTGCGGTAAGTGAATCGGGGCTCAGCTTGACCTTATGCGGGCCTCCCGGCGCAGTTCATTACAGCTTGCTGGCCGCGTTCCTCCTGGTCAGCACCGGGTTGCTCTCGTCGCTCGGTCATCTCGGCCAGCCGCAACGCGCGTGGCGCGCGCTGTCGCAATGGCGCAGTTCGTGGCTGTCGCGAGAAGGCGTCGCGTCGATCCTGACCTTTGTGCCTGCCACTCTCTTGATCGCCATCCTGTTCGCGATCCCGCGGATGGACGTGGCGATGAGCCTGCTCGACGGTCTGCGTCCGCTCGGCGCGCTGTTAGCGATCGGGTCTGTAGCCACGGTGTTCTGCACCGCCAACATTTATGCCTGTCTCAAGCCGATCCGTGCCTGGCACAACCGCTACGTGGTCCCCGCCTATCTGTTGCTCGGCCTCTACGGCGGCGCGTTGTGCCTGTGGGCATTGGCGACGTTGCCCGGTGCAGGACTCGCGCATGAAACGCCAGCATTGCTTGGCGGACTGGTTGTGGTCGCTGCCCTGTGTGCGGGGCTGAAGGTTTTCTATTGGCGGCACATCGACGGCGATGACACACCGGGCGCCGGGCATGCGACCGGTCTGGACACGCTCGGCACCGCGCGTTCGTTCGAGCAACCTCACACGGAAGAAAACTACCTGACCCACGAGATGGGGTTCGTGCTGGCACGCAAGCATTCACGCAAGCTGCGCGCGATCGCATTGATCGCGGGCTTTGTGGTTCCCGCCGTGCTCGCGGCGCTTGGACTCGCGATGCCTGCAATGCGCGGGATCCTCGCGTGGCTTGTGCTCGTCTCGGGTATGTCTGGCATCTTCGTCGAGCGCTGGCTGTTCTTCGCCGAGGCAAAACATGCGGTGATGGCGTACTACGCGCGCTGATCTGCGCAACACTCGGCGGCACCAATGTTCACGAATCCGGTACAGCCATTCACGTCGGATTTACTTCGCTTGCATACCATCGCACGCCACAACCGCTCGCCATGCGGTTTTTTTGTGCCGATCTACAAAGGAATATTCCCGATGAAAATGATGTTGATCCCGCTTGCCTTGTTCGCGGTATTGCCGCTGTCCGCGTTCGCCGACAACGATGGCGGCTGGTCCGGTTCCGGTGAAGCCGGTTTCGCCGCTGCGCGCGGCAATTCGAAGTCCGAGAACCTGAACGCGAAGCTGCAGTTCAAGAAGGAAGACGAGCAGTGGAAGGACACCTTCTATCTGACCGCGTTGCGCAGCAAGGGCGAGGTCAAGACCGCGACGCTCGTCAACGGCCAGCTCGTTAATCAGTCCACCTACGATTTGACGTCCAATCGCTACGAAGCGGGCGCATCGATGGGCTACAAGCTCGACGAGCGCAGCTACGTCGTCGGCGCTTTGCGCTACGAGAATGACGATTTCTCACAGTTCAATTACCAGTGGGTCGCCTCGATCGGCTATGGCTACACGGTCCTCAAGAATGCGAGCGACGAACTGTCGTTGGAAATCGGTCCGGGCTACAAGACCTATCAGCCGATCGACACGGTAACGGCAGTCGGCACCCCGCCGGTGCTGGTGCGCACTTCGTACGATTCGAACGGCGAACTCGTTGCGCGTGGCCTGATGGCATACAAGCACCGCTTCACCGAGAGCACTTCATTCGTCGACACGTTCCTGATGGAAGCGGGCAGCGACAACACGTTCTTCCAGAACGATGCCGGCCTGCAAGTCGACATGAGCAAGAAGCTTGCGTTGAAAGTCGGCTACCAGGTGCGTACCAATTCGGACGTTTCACCAGGCATCAAGAAAACCGATCAGTTGATCACGACCAATCTGGTCTACAACTTCGGCAGCTGATTTTTGCTGGTTGCAAAAGCGACCGTCCGCCTTCGGCGGCGCGGCGTCTCGGAGCAAACGGGTCCGCCGGACCCTGGTGGGAGCGGCGGAAGCCGCGATGCCTTTTGACACGCCAACGCAAGAGCATCGCGCCTTCCGACGCTCCCGCAACCACCCAGCCTCATGATGTTTGGTGAGAGCGACGCAGGCGCGACAACACTGCGCCAATGCCCTTCACGAACGGGTGCCGAGCATCGCATCGGCACCTTGGGCGCGCAGGAGTTCGGCGACATGCTCGCCCAAGGCTTCCGGATCGCCGAGTGCGCCCTGCGCCTGCGCGCGGATGATCCGCCCGCTCGCCGCGTCGCCCACCAGTCCCCACAATGCGAGGCCGCTTTCCACTTCCACGCAATAACCCGCGATCGGCACGTTGCAGCTGCCATGCAGACGCAGGTTCATTGCGCGCTCGGCCGCCACGCAGCGCTGCGTGTGCGGATCGCCGAGCACTTGCACGCGTTCCTGCGAAACCATGTCGCCAGCGCGGCACTCGATCGCGATGGCGCCTTGAGCGACGGCGGGTAGCCAGTCCGGCGCATTGAGCCTTGCAGTGATCCGTGATCCCAGCCCCAGGCGCTCGAGTCCCGCACAGGCGAGGATGATCGCGTCGTAGGCACCCGCATCCAGCTTGGCCAGACGCGTGTTGACGTTGCCGCGCAGATCGACCAGTTCGATATCCGGTCGCAGCGCGCGAACCTGCGCCTGGCGTCGCAGCGATGAGGTGCCGATACGCGCGCCCTGCGGCATTTGGTCGAAGCGCGAGTACACATTGCTGATGAACGCGTCGGCCGCATCCGCGCGTTCCAGCACCGCACCGATCACGAAGCCCGGTTCCAGCTCCATCGGCACATCCTTGAATGAGTGCACCGCAATGTCGGCACGATGTTCGAGCATCGCCACTTCGAGTTCCTTCAGGAACAATCCCTTTCCGCCGATCTCGGCGAGCGGCCGATCGATGATCTGGTCGCCGCGCGTGGTCATCGGAACCAGCTCGACGACGAGATCGGCATGCGCCGCGCGCAAACGCGCGGCGACGTGTTCAGCCTGCCACAGCGCGAGCGCGCTCTGGCGCGTGGCGATGCGCAATGTTTTCATAGGGTACGGACCAGTTTGCGCAGTGCGGGAAGATTGCGCCGGCTGACTTCCAGCGTGGCAGTGACACCGTCGACCTGGGCGAGCAGGCGGCCATCGGCCAGGCGCGTCAAGCCGGACAATTTCGACAGCGCCACGAGGCAATTGCGGTGGATGCGCACGAAGTGGCCCTCGAACTCGTCTTCGAGCGACTTCAGCGGTTCCTCGATCAAGACCTCGCCCTTGGCGTGATGCACGACGATGTATTTGTCCTCGGCGAGCAGATAGTCGATCTCGGCGATGGGCACCAGCACCAGGCTGCCGCGCACGCGCGCGCACAGGTGCGAGCGTTTGCGTCCAGGGGCCGCGGCTTCGGCAATCTGGCGTGCTTCTTCGCCACTCCAACGACGTGCCTTGGCCAGCGCCGCACGCAGGCGATCCACGCGTACCGGTTTGACCAGGTAATCGACCGCATTCGCCTCGAACGCGGCGAGGGCATGGCCTTCGTACGCGGTGCAGAAGACCAGTGCCGGTGGCGTTTCCAGCTCGCCCAGATAGCGCGCCGCTTCGAGCCCGTCCATCAGCGGCATGCGGATATCGAGCAGGACGATATCCGGATGCACCCGCGCGGCGATTTCCAGCGCCTCGCGCCCGTTGCTGGCCGTGCCCACCACGTTGACGCCGTCGATTTCCGCGAGCAGTGCCTGCATGCGCGCGCGCGCGAGGGGCTCATCGTCGACGATCAGCACGTTCACGCGATGGGCATCTGTGGCAAAAACACAGTCACGCTGAAATTCTCCGGCCCCGATTCAACGCGTAACTCGCCGCGCGCACCGAAATGGTACCCGATGCGCGCGCGCACGTTTGCGAGGGCGACACCATTGCGCGTGCTCGTACTTGTTTCCGCGAGCGGGTTGGCGATCACGATCTCGATACCATCCGCGACGCAGCGCCCGTGCATGCTCAGCACGCCGCCGTCCGCGCGCGGCTGGATGCCGTGATAGACCGCATTCTCGATCAGCGGCTGCAGCAGCAGGCGCGGTATCGGGAATTCTTGCGGCAAGGTTGCGACGTCCATCTCGATGCGCAGGCGGTCGCCGAGGCGCAGGCGTTCGATTTGCAGATACCGTTCGACCAGATCGAGTTCCTCGCCCAGCGTGCCATGTGCGTCGCTGGCGCCGAGCGCGGC
>JBDTWV010000236.1:0-4974 GCA_040006495.1 Dokdonella sp. | reverse complement strand
GGGACATGGCGGAACCGGGGAATCTTGCATGCCGACACCGGCGGGAGAGAATGCTGTTGCGAAATAGCCGATGCACACACTGGGGCCGGCGGAGCCGTCGCGGGCGATCATCTCAGGCACGCCCTTCGACCTGGGCGTTCCGAGCGAGGACCCGACGGCGTGAACCGTCGGGTCGGATCGAACCATCAGTTGCTGGCGAGGCTCGGCGCTTCGACGGCCTGCAATTTGCTCAGCATCTGCTCGGGCGCAAGATAGCCACCGATCTTGCTGCCATTGGGCGCGAACACCGCCGGCGTACCGTCGACGCCAATCTGGGTGCCGAGGGTGAATTGTGCGGCGACCGGGTTGTCGCACTTGAGCGGTTTCGGATCGGTTCCCGCTTTGGCAGCGGTGAACGCTGCGTTGCGATCCTTGGCGCACCAGACCGAAACCGCCTTGTCATACGAAGGCGAACCGATGCCGGTGCGTGGGAAGAACAGGTAATCCACTTCGATGCCCAGCTTGTTGTACTCGGCGATCTGCGAATGCAGCTTCCGGCAGTAGCCGCAGTCGATATCGGTGAACACCGTGATCTTGTACTTCGGCTTGGCTGGCCCGAACACGATGCGCTCGGCGAGCGGCACCGCGTCGACCATTGCCTTGCTCTTGAGGGCGAGCCGCGCCGCGGTCAGGTCGCGCTTGGTGCGCGTGTCGAGCAACGACCCCTGCAGCAGATACTTTCCATCATCGCTGACGTACACGAGCTGGCCGCCGACGAGAACCTGGCGGTAGCCCGGAACCGGCGCGGCTTCGATGGCGTCGATCTTCGCCTGCGGAACGAGCTCGAGCAGCGCCTTGCGGGCAGCCGCGTCAGCCGCGGGTTCCGCCGCCTGGGCCAGAGGGATGAACGCGGCCAGCGCGAACGGAAGTAGCGTGCGGAAATTCATCATCATGTCCTCAATTCCTGGCCGCATTGGCCTGGGCCAAGCGGTCGAGCTCGGCGGCAAATTGATCCGGCGACGAGGCAATCTGGGTCGACACCGTCGAGCCGTCATCGGCAAGAATCGTCGGCGTGCCGCCGATACCGAGCGCCATCGCGAACTGGGTCAGTTCGGGGATCGGATTCGGGCAGACCGCGTTGCCGGGATCGGCACCCGCCATCGCCGCGGTGAACGCGCTTGCACGATCCTTCGAGCACCAGACCGCCTCGGCTTTCTTGTCGGCACCCGGATGGATCGAGAGCGGGAAGAACAGGTAGTCGACCGCGATACCCTTCGCGTTGTACGCAGCAATCTGCTCGTGGAAGCGGCGGCAGAACGGGCAGTCGACGTCGGTGAAGACGGTGACCGTGTGTTTGGTCGCAATGGGCGCCTTCGGCGCGAACACGATGCGCTTGTCGGGACCGATCTTGTCGAGCGCAATCTTGCGCGCCCGCGCCTGCGAGCTGGCAGTCAGATCGCGCTTGTTGGCCACGTCATAGGCACTGCCGTTGACCAAATAGCGACCGTCCTTGCTGACGTACAGGAACTGGCCGCCAGCGATCACTTCGTAGAAACCGGGTACGACCGATTCCTGGACCGAATCGATCTTGACGTTTGGCGCGATCGACGCGACCGCTCCGCGCACGGTGTCTTCGGGCGTTGCTGCAAACACATTGAGCGCCAGCAACAGGCCGACGACGAACAGGGGTAGACGCATTTGTGTGCAACCTCACAAGAGGAAAGATTCGGGGCTCAGGACCGGGCGTTTGCGGCAAATCGTGCACGGCCCGCCCGACGTGCCCAAGGAAATGGACCGCGCGCGATCGAAATTCGTTCCCTGAATCGACCTTGGATTATGGCACGCAGGGGGTGCAGGCGAAAGTGACGCCGGTCGCGCCTCGGCTTCGATTTGGCGCATTTGACATGCCGACACCACCGACGGGGGAACGGTGGGGCATTTAGTCCGGCGCAGTCGTGCTTGCTGCCGGTGTCAGGCGTCGGGTGGTGCTTGCGGCGTGTACCCAAGCCTCAACCGCGCGGATGGTGCTGCGCATGCAGGCGCTTCAGGCCTTCCTTCGCGACCAGCGTATAGATCTGCGTGGTGGACAACGAGCTGTGGCCGAGCATCAGTTGCAATGCGCGCAGGTCCGCGCCGTGATTGAGCAGGTGCGTCGCGAATGAATGACGCAGCACGTGCGGTGAGATGCGCTTGGCTGCAATGCCGGCCGTTTGGCCATGCTTCTTGACCAGCGTCCAGAACATCTGCCGGGTCATGGCAGCGCGGCGGTTGCTGACAAACAGCGCGTCGCTGCGCCCACCCTTCAGCAACACCGGGCGCGCCGTACTGACATACCGGGTCAGCCAATGCGCGGCTTCGTCGCCAAGCGGGACCAGGCGTTCCTTGCCACCTTTGCCGGTCACGCGCAGCACGCCTTGGCGGAGGTTGACCTGGGCCGCGGTGATGCCGACCAGTTCGCTGACGCGAAGACCCGTCGCGTACATCAGTTCGAGCATGGCCCGGTCCCGCTGGCCAAACGGAGTATCCGGCGGCGCGCGCAACAGGCTTTCTATATCGTTCTCGGACAACGCCTTGGGCAGGCTGCGCGGCAGCTTCGGCGCATCGACGAGCAGGGTCGGATCGGCATCGAGCTGGCCTTCGCGAACCAGCAGCCGATAGAAATGCCGCAACGTCGAGAGCAGACGCGCGTTCGAGCGCGCCTTGTAGCCGTTGCCCGTGGCGCCGCCACTGGTGCTGCGTTCGCCGAGATAGCACTGCACCAACTCGCGACTGCAATCGCGCAGCGAGCTGCCGTGTACGGTGAGCCAGCGTGAAAACCCCTCGAGATCGAGGCGATAGCTGGCGAGTGTATTGTCCGCCAGACCCAGTTCAGACCAGGCGCGTTCCGCGAACGCGGCAATCGCAACGGCATCCGGCGCGGAAATGTCGACGTGTCCCTCGCCCACGTCCGCTGCCGCGTCCTCGCGGGCCCGGTTGTGCGCCGGCCCGGGCGTTTTTGCACCACCACGATCCTCCCGAGCCATCGAACGCGCAGCTTTTGTTTCAGCGGATAGAGCCATCAGACGACGTCTCCTCAGTCATTGCGCTTGCGCGAGCCAGCCTAAACCGGGAACCTGAGCGCCGTAATCGACTTGTGCTTGAGCATGCAATCTTCGAATCCGGCTTCACTCTGGCTGCGCGTTGCCGCGGTGGTCTATGACCTGTTCCCGCTGATCGCATTGTGGATGGTAACCGCGGGATTGCTGTTGCTGGCGACGCATGGCGACATCGATGTCGCGCATCCGCCACTGGCCTACGCGATGGCGTTGCGCGGCGCGTTGCTCGGCGTCAGCGCGGCCTACTTCGTGGTTTCCTGGGGTCGCGGTGGGCAAACCATCGGCATGCGGGCATGGCGTTTGCGCGTGGTGGGCATTGATGGCCAACGCCTGCCCTGGTCGCGGGCGTTGCTGCGCTTTGCGGTGGCGCTGGGTTCGCTTGCGGCGTTCGGCCTCGGCTTCGTCTGGTGCCTGTTCGATCGCCAACGGCGCGGCTGGCACGATATCGCGGCGCGCAGCTGCCTGGTTCGACTGGATCAGTAAATGCGGCATGCGGGGGGCACTCGCGCACCCATTGCAGGCTCAGGTCGGTCGATCGTCGCGCGTCAGGCTGCCAATGCGCGTTCGATCATGCCTTCGATCGCATCCAGATCGGGGATGATCGCGCGATCATCACGCACCAGCACACCGGCGCGAATGCCCGGTGCGTGCTGATGTTCGTCCGAGGTCGGGATCAGTGAATCCTGGGTGATCGTGGTCAGGCGCGGAAATCCCTGCGCGAGCAACGCGATGAACGGCATCGCGGAATTTCCGCCAAGCGCCTTGAGCACCGCGACGCGCGCGTTGCTGCGGCTTTCGTCATCGAGGCGACCGATCAGCATCGGGAACGAAAACAGCGGCAGGCGCCATCCTCGCCACGAGAGCCTGCCAAGCAACCAGTTCGGTGCGTTGGCGATCTGTTCTGGTCGCGTGTAACTGATCACCTCGGCCACGGTCGCGTTCGGCAACAGTACACGCCCTTCAGTCACGGGGACCATGACGCCTCGGATCTCGCGCGGTAGTTCGATCATCGCTGTGCTCTTGTTGTCGATTGCCGACGATGCAACTCATTTGCATCGATGTTGCCATTGCGATCCTGCGCAAGCGCCGGATCTTGATTATTCAGCCCGCGATCAATTTTTCCGCAAGTTCCTGCGGAGAACCGAGGAAATCCACAATTCCCGCCTCGCACACGCCATCGATCATCGTGCTGACCACACAGGTATCCTGGCGCTGGGCATAAATCACACCGCCCTTCGTCGCGAGATACTGACAACCAACCACGGCGTCGTCGGTCATGCCGGAGAATACGATCGCACCGGCATTGCTGCCGAAACGATCGGCAACGTCATGCAGGACGCGATCAATCGATGGACTGAAGGCCGCCTGCTCAGTATCGCGCTCAAGCACGACGACACCCATCGTGTCGACCAGCATGCGCTTGCCGTTGGGCACGATCACGACTTCGCCATGACCGACGCGCGCACCGTGGATAGGCGTGCGCACGGTCAACGCCGTTGCTTGGGCGAGTTGCTTGGCCATCATGTCAACGAATTCATCACCGAGGTGTTGCGCGAGCACGAACAGGGCCGGGAAGTCGCGCGGCAACGCTGCGAGAAATTCGCGTACCGCCTCGGGGCCGCCGATCGAGGCGCCAAGTACCCAGACCCGACGGACCTTGGGCTGCACCGCGTCAGGGTCGAGCCAATTTTCCCGACTGGCGGCGTCCATTTGTACCGGCGCAACGGCGTCCTCAAGCGGGATCAACTCGAGCGAAAGGCCCTGCAGCTCCTCGAATGGATGCGTCGCATTGGCCTCCACATCCGGCGCGAGGAACTCTTCCGGGCGCAATTTCTCGATACCGAAAGCCGGCGCAGGGAGAACAGGCGCCGCTGGAACGTCGTCGAGCACGTCCTCGAGC
>JBDTWV010000235.1:0-4988 GCA_040006495.1 Dokdonella sp. | reverse complement strand
GGCGCGTGCAAAGCGGATCGAGCCACGTGCGCACGCGTGCGTCATTGATCCACACGCCCTGGTTGGCCCACGCGATTTCACCACTGAGGGAAAGCAGCAACAAGGCGCTGCCGACCAGCCACGGCCAATTGCGCGGTGCGCGCGCGCGGCGGCGCGCGGCGGCGAATGCCGGCAGCGAGGAGCGCTCGGCAGCGCGCCTGCGTTCGATGGGTTCGGCAAACAGGGAAGCCTGCGCTGGATTGGGCCGGAATACCGGCAAGTCCAACCGCGTCGGTGCACCTTGCGACGCATGGGTCGGTAGCGCGTCGATAGGTTCTGGCGGCAACTGGTCGGTCACCGTACGCAACGCGTCGAACACCATCGCGCAGTGCCCGCAACGCACGCTGCCGAGCGCAGCGGCAAGGTCTTCGCCGTCCAGCTTGAAGATCGTCAGGCATTCGGGGCATTGCGTATACATGAGCGGATTGTATGCGAGGTTGGTGTGGGGATTCTGGGCAGCGTTTGGCGATCCGCTATCGATTTCCGTCGACCGGTTCGCGGGCCCAGATCACCGCATGCGGATCGAAGCCGCTCTTCAGGTCGGCTTGACGACACGAAAAAACGGTGACGAGTCGAAGTCGCGTGGGGTGAACGGACGCGAATTGCGGATATGCAGGATCTCACGCGCCTGCTCCTCGCCGGCGGCACCTTTCCTGCGCACCAGTTCGACGTCGGGTAGCACCGGGTAGTGGATCGACTCGAACACAGACGCGATCAGCGATTGGCAGATCGCGCGCGTCGGATCGCCGCTGGCGAACACGAGCAGTCGTCGCCGATACCGGTCAGGCCCCGGGGGCGGATGGATCAGATAGCGGGCGAGGTCGACGACATTGCGCAGATCGTACTGATTTCCGAGTCGTGCGCCCGCGTACGCAACCACGGCATCGATTTCAGCGGCACTGAGGCCGACCGGCCGACAGATCCGCGTATGCAGATGCACGTAGGCATCGAGTGGGATCGCGCGCACGCCGTCGTTGACGTCGGCTTCGATGAACCGCAGCGGGCCAGCGTCGGTTGTGCTTCCGATGCACAGCGCGGCATGCGATCAGGTCGACTGGGCGATGGTGCGGATGGCCGAGGCTAACCGACTTGTGCCCTCGATAAGCAGCACGTCATCCTTGCGCAGCGTCGCCGCGAGCAGGTCAGGATGGCTGGTCGCGACGTTCGCGCCCGGGCGTGGCTCGGAAAAGCTAGCTTGCGAGCTTGCGGCCTATCCGGTGCAGCGGGCGCACAATCCTCTCCTTGCGGTCACGTGGTCCGCGAATGTGTCATTCGGGACATTGGAATCCGTGCTGGTGGCGCAAGTTCAGCGGCGCGTGCCGGTGATGCGTACCCAGTCCTCGCGGCTGACCACGACGAGGTCGTCGAACCATTCGGCGTAGCGTTCGACCAGCTCGGACGCTTGGTCCTTGAGGATCCCCGATAGCGCGAACGGCGCAAGCGACTTCAGGCAAGCCGCAAACCGCGGCGCGAGTTCAGCAAGCGGGCCGGCGAGAATGTTCGCGACCAGCACGTCGGCGGGCATGTCGATGAAGTCCTCGGGTGCAAACAGTTCAAGGCGATCCTCGACGCCGTTGCGTTCGGCATTGTCGCGGCTTGCACTGAGCGCCTGCGGGTCGTTGTCGATACCGAGCACACGCGCTGCACCGAGTTTCAGCGCCGCAATCGCAAGTACGCCGGAACCGCAGCCAAAATCGATCACGGTCTTGCCGGTGAGGTCGGTGCGGTCGAGCCATTCCAGGCACAGCGCGGTGGTCGGGTGGGTGCCAGTACCGAACGCGAGCCCGGGATCGAGCCGCACAACGACGCGCATGGATGCGCTAGTGCCGCGGGCGCAGGATGCGCTGGAGCGGTCGACGCGCATGGATGCGCTAGTGCCGCGGGCGCAGGATGCGCTGGAGCGGTCGATCGCGTCGGCATCATCGCTCGGCGGCTCAATGTTCGACGGATAGATCCACAGCCGCTCGCCGAAACACATCGGCTTGAACTGGTCCATCCAGACCCGCGTCCAGTCCTGGTCGGCGACGTCGCGGAATGTGATCTGCGCCGGTTCAATTTCGGGAACGAGGTCGGTCAGCACATGCACGAGACCGATCCGATCGGCATCCGCGTCGAACAACGCCGACAACGCGATCTCGCCCCACAACGGGGTTTCGCCGACGCCAGGCTCCAGGATCGCGCGTTCGTTCGGGGTGTCACTGTCAGCGTCGAGCAAGGTGACGGCGAGCGCGCCGATTTCCTCGAGCGCAAGTTCGACGCGCTCCTGATCGGATTGACGGATGGTCAGCGAGAGTTCGAGCCAGGGCATCTTAACGGTGGTCAGGAATAGGATTGGTTCAAGAGAGGTCGCAATGCAGGGTTCCGGTCGGGATGCGGGCTTTCCCGATCCCCGGCTCTGCTCACCCCATTCCGATCGACTTTTCCTTCGCCTCGGCGATGCGGCGTTCGAGGTAGTGGATGTTCTGCCCGCCGGTCTGGAAACCGCCGTCGGCCATGATGCGTTGCTGTAGCGGAACATTGGTCTTGATGCCTTCGACGACCATTTCCGACAGCGCGATGCGCATGCGCGCGATCGCAGTCGCGCGGTCGCGTCCGTGCACGATCAGCTTGCCGATCATCGAATCGTAGTTCGGCGGAATTTTGTAGCCGTCGTAGACATGCGTGTCGACGCGCACGCCGGGGCCACCGGGTGCCTCGAAGCGCTTCACGGTGCCGGGACTTGGCATGAACGTGTCGGGGTCTTCCGCATTGACGCGGCACTCGATCGCGTGGCCGGTGAACTTGATGTCCTCCTGGCGCAGCGAGAGTTTCTCGCCGCCGGCGATCAGCAGTTGTTCGCGCACGAGGTCGGTGCCGGTGATGAGTTCGGTTACCGGATGCTCGACCTGGATACGCGTGTTCATTTCGATGAAGTAGAAGCGGCCATCCTCGTAAAGGAACTCGAACGTCCCGGCGCCGCGATAGCCGATGCGCAGGCACGCATCGACGCAAACTTTTCCGATCGCTTCGCGTTGCTCCGGAGTGATACCGGGCGCAGGCGCTTCCTCGACAACCTTCTGATGGCGGCGCTGCATCGAGCAGTCGCGCTCGCCCAGATGGATCGCATTGCCCTGGCCGTCGGCGAGCACCTGGATTTCGACATGGCGCGGATTTTCGAGGTACTTCTCCATGTAGACCTGATCGTTGCCAAACGCGGCCTTCGCTTCGGAACGGGTCAGCGTGATCGCACTGGAGAGATGGCCTTCGGTGTGCACGACGCGCATGCCGCGGCCACCGCCGCCACCGGAGGCCTTGATGATGACGGGGTAGCCGATGTCGCGCGCGATTTTTGTGTTGGTCACGACGTTGTCGTCGAGCGGGCCGCCGGAACCGGGCACGCAAGGCACGCCGGCCGCCTTCATGGCGCGGATCGCTTGCACCTTGTCACCCATCAGGCGGATCACCTCTGCAGTCGGCCCGATGAAGATGAAACCCGATTTCTCGACCCGTTCGGCGAAGTCCGCGTTCTCGGACAAGAAGCCGTAGCCGGGATGAATCGCCTGCGCGTCGGTGACCTCGGCGGCCGCGATGATTCGCGGCACATTGAGGTAACTGTCCACTGCCGGCGGAGGGCCGATACAGATCGACTCGTCGGCCATGCCGACGTGCTTGAGGTTGCGATCAACGGTCGAATGTACGGCGACAGTGCGGATGCCGAGGGTGTGACACGCGCGCAAGATGCGCAGCGCGATTTCGCCGCGATTGGCGATGACGACTTTATCGAGCATGGAATGGATCCATCGGCATGAAGGAGTTGTACTCGGGGCGGGCGTGAGCGGCGTGGACCGCTCAATGCTCAACGCACGCGCTTACCCGATGACAAACAAAGGTTGGTCAAATTCGACCGGCTCGCCATTTCCGACCATGATCGAAAGCACGCTACCGCTGACCTCGGCTTCGATCTGGTTGAACATCTTCATCGCCTCGATGATGCCGAGCGTGTCGCCGGTCTTTACCGCTTGCCCGACCTTTACGAACGCCGGGGTTTCCGGATTGGCCGACGTATAGAACGTGCCGACCATCGGCGCGGTCACGACGTGGCCAGCCGGCAACGCCTTCTCGGCGGCTGCGGTCGCAACCAGCGTGGTACCGGCCGGTGCAGCGTTCGGCGCAGGCACGTTGACCTGCGCGGGTTGCAGCGCGGCCATCGGCATTGCGCTGACCATCCCTTTGGGAATCCGCGATAGGCGCACGATTTCCTCGCCTTCCTTGATTTCAAGTTCGGCGAGGTTGGATTCTTCAAGCAGGTCGATGAGCTTCTTGATCTTGCGCAGGTCCATCGGGACTCCTGGCTAAAGGTGATAAGGAGACTTACGCAGCGAGCCGGTGCATCGCGGCGGTCAATGCGAGTAGGTAGCTTTCGGCGCCGAAGCCGGCGACCACACCGACCGCGAGGTCGGAAAAATACGAATGGCGACGGAACGGTTCGCGCGCGTGCACATTCGACAGGTGCACCTCGACGAACGGAATCGCGACCGCGGCCAGCGCATCGCGCAAGGCGATGCTGGTGTGCGTGAAGGCGGCCGGGTTGATCAGGATGAACGCGGTGCCATCGTGCGCTGCTGCATGCACGCGATCGATCAGCGTGGGCTCGGCGTTCGCTTGCAGGCAGGTCAGTTCATGTCCGGCGACTTGCGCGGCGGTGGCCAGCGCGGCATCGATTGCAGCCAAAGTCGCATGGCCATACACCGCCGGCTCGCGCGTGCCGAGCAGATTCAGGTTGGGGCCGTGCAGGACCAGGATTTTCGCCACAAGGACTCCGAGCAGGGTTCCCGTCACGTGTTGAACGGGGCCGCTAGTGTCCGGGAAGTCGGCAGTTGTGTCCAGTTCGTCGAAATTAGGCGAAGTTCCGAAGGACTGTCGCATGCCGGGAGCGCAACCTGGGACATGAGGGGCGCTCGCCGAATGAC
>JBDTWV010000234.1:0-4989 GCA_040006495.1 Dokdonella sp. | reverse complement strand
TCACGCCGATTGGAAAATGCCGATGACTGCGTAAAGACAGTTGCTCCCACCCAGCAACGCGCCCCAGCTTCACGACGTTCTGTGGGAGCGCGGGAAGGCGCAGTGCTCTGGCGCGGACGACGGCCGGAGCATGACCGCGATCCCCGCGCGGAAACGGGTGAGCAGCTATCATCCACGCGTGAACACAACCTGCGATGTCCTCATCATTGGCGGTGGCCTCGTCGGCAGCAGCCTTGCGATCGCGCTGGATGGTGCGGGCTTGCGCGTGGCGCTAGCCGAAGCGGTGCCGCCGCGCCTGAACCTCGAACCGAGCTACGACGAGCGCAACCTCGCCCTGGCATGCGCGAGCGTGAATGCGCTCGAAGCACTTGGCGTACTCGACGCAGCGATGCCTGGCACCAAAATCCAACGCATCCACGTCAGCCGACGCGGCGATTTCGGTGCCGCACGCCTCGACGCCACGGCACTCGGCCTGCCGCCGTTCGGCGTGGTTGTGCCGGCGCGCGAACTCGGCAACGCGTTGTTGCGCCGACTCGATACCTGCCATGGGCTTGAGCGCATCGCGTCGGCGAAAGCGATTGCGATTGACGTGCAGGCCGACGAAGTCGATGTGACTGTTCAATCCGACGCGGGGCCGCGCCACATCCGCACCCGCTTGCTGGTCGGCGCCGATGGCACCGAGTCGTTCGTCCGCGGAGCGTTCGGTATTGACGTGATCCGCCACGACTATGCGCAATCGGCGTTCGTTACAACGGTGACCACGGAAAAGCTGCTTGCTGGCACCGCGTTTGAGCGCTTCACCGACTCCGGTCCGGTGGCACTATTGCCGCTGGGCGAGCGCCGCGCCGGCCTCGTGCTGACCGTGCCGACGGCGGAAGCGGATCGTGTCGCGGCGCTGGATGACGCTGCCTTCATCGCGTTTGTCCACGAGTGCTTCGGCTACCGCGCCGGCCGCCTGTCGCGGCCGGGCAAGCGCAAACCGTATCCGCTGGCGCGCGCACTTGCCGGGCGCACCACGGCGTCGCGCACGGTGCTGGTCGGCAACGCGGCGCAGACCGTGCATCCGATCGGCGCACAGGGTTTCAACCTCGGCTTGCGCGATGCGCTGACCTTGTCCGAACTGCTGCGCGAGACAGCTGCAACGAACGGCGATCCCGGCGCAGCCACGCTGCTCGCGCGCCACGTCGAACGCCGCGCGCCGGATCGCGACGCGACGACTGCGTTCAGCGATGACCTCGTGCGGCTGATGGGCAATGACTTCCTGCCGATGCGCATCCTGCGTTCGCTCGGCTTCCACGCGCTCGATCGTATCGCCCCGCTGAAACGCCGCTTCGCGCTGCGCGGCATGGGCTTTCGTGGCGAAGTGCCGACGGTGAGCCTGTTGCGATGAATGGCGAAAAGCGCTCCCTTCCGGCCTGTCGGCCACCTTCCACAGGGTACGCAGGGAAAGGAACCGCAAGCGGCGTGGGTGGTCGCGGTGCTGCTCGTGCATCGAACACGGCAGCAAACACTGACCTCGACTTCCCTTCCCCAACGCAGCGGGGGAAGGGGGCCGACAGGCCGGAAGGGGACGTCTCACCAGCCATGCGATTCGGCAGGGACGAACGATGAGCTCGCGCGGAAATCTCGATGCAATCATCGTCGGCGCTGGCGCGATCGGCAGCGCACTCGGGCTCGCGCTGGTGCGCGACGGTTTCGAGGTGGCCATCGTTGAGGCGCGCGAGCCGACGTCGTGGCGCGCCGAAGATGATGTCGATCTGCGCGTCGTCGCCTTGGCGCCGGATGCGCGGCGGCTACTCGATGACCTGGACGTCTGGCCATCCATCGTCACGTCACGCGCATCGCCGTACCGGCACATGCGTGTCTGGGATGCACTGGCGCCTGGTGAGCTCGCTTTCGACTCGGCAGACCGTGGCGAAGCGGCGCTCGGCTGGATCGTCGAGAACAAACTGATCCAGCACGTCCTGTGGAAAGCGTTGACCGACTTCTCAGCACGTTCTGGTGGGAGCGGCGCAAGCCGCGACGTTATTGCCCCGAAGGCGAACAGCGCCGCCGCTGCCACGGTGCCTCGCATTGCTTGTCCCGCAGCCGTCACCAAAATCGAAAACACAGCGGACGCGGTGGTCGCGATCCTCGCCGACGGCACCCGGTTGCGCGGAAAGCTCCTGATCGCCGCCGACGGCGCGGTATCTTCGATCCGCACCAAACTCGGGATTGCATTCGACGGTCGCGACTACGGCCAGCGCGCCGTGGTTGCCCACGTCACGACCGAGCGCCCCCACCAAGGCGTAGCCTGGCAACGCTTCCAGCCCGGTGGCCCGCTGGCGTTCCTGCCGCTCGCGGACGGCCGCTGCTCGATCGTGTGGTCGCTGCAGAATGCCGAAGCCGCACGCATCCTCGCCCTTGACGACGCGGCGTTCCGTGCCGAACTCGGCTGCGCATTCGACTTCAGTCTCGGCGCGATCACCGCAACCACGCCGCGCGCCGTGTTCCCGCTGCGTCTGCGGCTTGCCGAAAAATACGTGGTCGGCCGCTGCGTGCTGGCTGGCGATGCCGCACACGTGGTGCATCCACTGGCCGGACAGGGCATGAACCTCGGCTTCCGCGATGTCACCTGCCTGCATCGAGTGCTGCGTGATGCGCGCGGTCGTGGCAGTGATGTCGGCGCTGCACATGTATTGCGTCGCTACGAGCGCGAGCGGCGCAGCGAGAGCGTATTGGCGGCACGCTCATTCGATACGATCGAGCGCGTGTTCGATTCAAACATACTGCCGCTCGCGCTGTTGCGCGGTGCCGCGCTCGGTCTTGTCGATCGCCTCACGCCGCTCAAGCACGCGCTTGCGGCGACAGCGGCCGGACGAGGTTAGTCGTGCCGGTGCGTGCAGCAGGCACGTCATTGCAGGTGGTCGTTCCGTTTCGGAAGTGGCGGATCGCGCCTGCGATCGACAGGTGTCGGCGCCCATGAACACGCAACCGAACGTGTGATTACGTTTGCGGCTGCAAGGTGAACAAGTCGACGAACGCCTGCGCGGCGTCGATGTCGCCATCAACATGAATCAATCGCCTGGTGACGAGCTGCCGCACCCCTGCCGCACCATAGACCGCTGCCGCCAGCGTGTTACCCGTGCCTGAAAGTACAAACGACGCAACAGGTCGCGCAATTGCCGTGGTTTGCAACCGACCTTGGCGCAGACGCATTTCGAACGCTTCGTAGCCGAAGTCAAAGCCCGCCAACGCGCTGCGCTTTCTCGCTTCAGCGCGCTTCAGGTTCGCACCCATCGAGATCATCAATGCAGACGGGCTGATGAAACGTTTCGGATCGTGGCCCGGCACCAGCAGCGCCCAGCGACACAACGACTCCAGCACCGGCAGCAGTGCACGCCCGCTATCGGCCAGCGCGTAGACCCCGCGCACATCGTCATGGACAACGACGCCGGCCGACGCGAGTTGTGTCAGTCGCGCCGTCAGCACGCTGGCCGTCACGCCGGGAATTCCCCCACGAATCATCTGGAAGCGTTTTTCGGCGAACATCAATTCGCGCACTACCAGCAGTGCCCAACGATCGCCGATCAGGTTCAGCGCGTGGGCTGCCAAGCAACCTTCGTCGTATCGAATCGTGGTGTTTTCGGTTGTGCTGGCCACTCGTTCAGTTTATCAGTTGTTTTTTACTACTGCCAATGGCACGCTTGTGGAAGGGCCAAATTCATCGATCGAGAGGAAACCCCAGATGAGCTATTACACAGGTACGATTGCCGCGGTTCCTACCGCCGGCAAACGTGAATTCGTCGACCATGCGAGCGCTGCATGGCTACTGTTCAACAAGCACGGCGCAACGCGAATGATCGAGACCTGGGGCGCGGACGTGCCGCGCGGCAAGGTCAATGATTTCTTCGGCGCGGTCAACGCGGAAGACGGCGAAACGGTCATATTTTCGTGGATCGAGTGGCCCGACAAAACGACTGCGGACGCGGCCTGGCAGGCCATGGAACAAGACCCGGCGATGCAGCAGATGCCGCCGATGCCGTTCGATGGCAGCCGCATGATCTTCGGCGGTTTCGCGCCGATCTTCGAGCGGGGTAACCCGAATAGCGGGCACTATTATCAGGGCTTCACGCTGGCAGTGCCGGAAAAGAACAAGGCCGCTTACATCGCGATGGCAGTGCAGGGTTGGGCGATGCTCGAAAATGGTGGCGCGCTTGGTCTTGTCGAGTGCTGGGGCGAGGACGTGCCGCGCGGCAAGAAGACCGATTTCTATCGCGCCACCAAGGCCGAGCACGATGAAATTCCGGTTTTCGCGTGGATCGCATGGCCCGATCGTGCGACTTGCGACGTCGCGGCCAAGGCCATGCAAGAAGGCGATCACAGCGAAATGCCCGAGATGCCGTTCGACGGCATGCGCATGATGTGGGGCGGCTTCGAACCGATCTTCGACTCAGGGGCGGCGCAATGACCGCCGGGCATGTGTCGATACGCAAAATCCAAATTGGAGCAGGATCATGACAACACGCCATCACGGCATTCCTTGCTGGTACGAACTGGCAACGAGTGAAGGCAACCTTCAACGTGCCGAAGACTTCTACGGCGCGGTATTCGGCTGGAAATTCGCCGACGCCGGCATGCAGGGTTGCGACTACCACCTTGCCAGTTGCGAGGACGACAAGATCGCGGGGCTGATGGCCATGCCGCAGGACATGGCTGCCATGAAGCCGTTCTGGATGATCTATTTCGCCGTTGACGACGCGGACCGGTTGGTCAATGCGGTCAAGGCCGCAGGCGGCAGCATTCATCGCGAAGCCGCCGACATTCCTGGTACCGGACGGTTCGCCGTGCTGGCGGATCCGCAAGGTGCGGCATTCGGCATCCTGCAGCCGGACATGAGCGCGATTTCCGATGCGGACCGCGCGAAAGCCGAGGCCGGCGAAGGCGCATTCAACCAGGCGAAGGCCGGCCACGGCAACTGGATCGAGCTGATGTCGACCGACCCGGACG
>JBDTWV010000233.1:0-5009 GCA_040006495.1 Dokdonella sp. | reverse complement strand
AACACGCGGAGATCCTCCGCCGTCGGCGGGCGTCAGATCGTTTTCAGTAGTGACGCGCCCCGGGGTGAGAGGCAGTCCTGAGGTCACGATCAACGGTCGATCAGAGCCTTCGAGCGCATTGCCCATGATTTCGATGGCCTGTTGATCGGCCGCACAGTTCTGCGCGAAGTTCGAAAAATTGTGATCGAAGGCGGCGTGAACGACACCGTCCGACGCGTCGGCGCCGCGGCGGAGGCTGTCCAGGTCTGCAAGGTCGCCCCGGTGTGCTTCGGCGCCGGCAGCAAGCAGAAAATCGGCGCCGGCATTCGAGCGGGTTAGCCCCAGCACCCGGTGCCCGGCCTTGATGAGATCGGTGACGATAGCGGAGCCGACAAAGCCGGTCGCGCCAGTGACGAATATACGCATCGTGATTGACCTATTTGATTTGCGCAGATGAGAGGCGTGCTGTCGCTGCGAACAACATCACCACGCCACCGGGCCGTTCTCGTCAGAAAATGTTCCGGTGGGACCGTCCGAATCGATGAGCGCAAGACGCACTGCCTCGCTGGCACCCTGCTCGACGGTTCGCGGACCCGAGAAGCCGTTGAGCGCCGTGGCGGTGTGGCCAGGGCACGCAATGTTCACCTTGATGTTGGTCGACTCCAGCGCAAAGGCGAAGGCAAGCGTCACGGCGTGAGCGGCCGATTTTGACGCGGAATAGTTACCAAACATGGCGCGGTGGGAGTTACCCGGCTCTGAGTTCCAGGCGAGTGATCCGCCGGTGCTGCCGAGATTGACGATGCGAGCGGCCGGTGCTTCGCGCAGAAGCGGAAGCATCGCCTGCGTAACAGCAATGACGCCAAACACGTTGGTCTCCCACAGCTTGCGCACGTCCTCAAGCGGAGCGACGGTCAGAAGTCCTGCCTCCACCAATCCGCCTTCGGGAGCTGATCCGTCGGCTGCAGGAATGTGCGAAACCCCGGCGTTGTTCACAAGTACATCGAGACGGCCGAATTCACTCCGAATGCGCTGAGCGGCAGCGTCGATGGACGCCTGATCAGTCACGTCGAGCTGCAGCGCGTGCGCCGCTGTGCCGATGCTTTCCGCAGCGGCCCTGCCCTTTTCGATATCGCGAGAGCCGATGAGAACAGTCAAACCTTTTGCTGCGAGATCGGTAGCGATTTGGAGACCGATGCCCTTGTTGGCGCCCGTAACCAGCGCGATGGATTTGTTGTGCATGTCAATTTCCTCTTGGTGTGTCGATGGATGATCGTCGTCGTCCCGATGTGCTATCTTGATTAAACGGAATGACGTTCCGCTATTAAACGGATGATTGTTCCGTTTGTCAAGCGAGAAGAGAGTGATGACTAAAAAATCGGAAAACAAAGCGGTTCACCAAGAACCCGATCAATCTACAAGTCGGCCGATGCGCGCCGACGCGCGGCGAAACATCGACGGGGTGCTGCAGGCGGCCAAAAAGGTATTCGCAAGTGCTGGCGTGGATGCACCGATGCGCGCCATCGCGGAGGCGGCAGGCGTCGGCGTCGGCACGATTTACCGCCACTTCCCCCAACGTGCAGACCTGATTGCAGCGGTTTTTCGTCAAGAGATCGATGCTTGCGCCCAGGCCTCTGCGAGTTTGTCGGCCCAGCACGCGCCTGGCATAGCGCTGGCCAAATGGATGCAGCGGTATGCGGATTTCATCGCGACCAAGCGTGGGCTTGCCACCGCGCTGCACTCGGGAAACCCGGCCTTTGAATCCTTGCCGGCTTACTTCAAGCAGCATCTCCGGCCTGCACTTCAGTCGCTGCTGGAGAGCGCAGCGAGTGTTCACGAAATTCGTGCAGATGTTGATCCGGACGATCTGCTGCACGCAGTGGCAAGCTTGTGCATGCCGGCACGAGACGAAGACCGCGCAAGGCGCATGGTCAACCTGTTGGTTGACGGGCTGCGATACGGCTCAACCTCCTAAGTCCGACGCAGAAAATGATTAACGTGAATGCCGGTACGGCGGCGGCGCCAATCGACAATCGGCTCGTTCTTACGCGACCTTGAGCACTATCTTGCCCTGAATGTGCCCATGGGCGGCTCGTTCGTGCGCCTTGCGAACTTCGGCAAGCGGAAATGTACTGTCGATCGCAACGCGGATGGTGCCGTCATCGAGCAGGCGACCGAGTTCCTCCAGCTGTGCGCCACTTGAACGGACCTGGGTCGCAGAGACCGTGACGCCCAGCTTTTCAGCCTCCTCTGCGCCAGAGAAGCCCAAGGGAAAGACCGGGAACAGAGCACCGTCACGCTTGATCGTGCGCAAGAAACGACCGGTGGTTGGGCCGCCAACCGAGTCGACGACGAGATCGACGTCGCGGACAATATCCTCGGGAGTTGTCTTTGTGTAGTCGATGAATTCGTCCGCGCCGAGGTCGCGTAAAAACGTCTCGTGCTTGCCTGACGCTACTGCGATCACTCGCGCGCCCTGCCACTTGGCTATTTGCACGACGAAATGACCCACGCCGCCCGCGGCCCCGTTGACAAGCACGGTCTTGCCTTTGAGGGGCACCGGCTCATGGATGTTTGGTTGCAGCGGGTTTGGTTCAGTGTGCCCGAGTTCGATCAGGTACTGCCACGCGGTGAGCAACGACATCGGCGCTCCAGCGGCATGCATGTGATCGATGCCCGTCGGCTTGAGCGCGATTTCCGACGCTGGCACATTGACGTATTCCGCATAAGCCTTGCTCTCACCGGAAAGGGTGCCGGGAGAACGTACCATCGAGTAGACCTCGTCTCCGACGGAGAAATCCGCAACGTCACCAGCGATTGCTTCGACAACGCCCGACACGTCTGTCCCGGGAATAACAGGCAAGGGTATTTCGGGCCTCCACTCAGAGGGCAACATCGCATACCCTTCACGCAAATACATGTCAGGTGGATTGATCCCGACGGCGTGAACGCGAACGAGCACCTCGCCGGCGTTCAACTCGGGAAGCGGTGTCTGCTCGTAACGCAGCACCTCGGGGCCACCGAACTCGTGCAAGCGAATTGCATTCATAGTACTCATCGACATCTCCACTTCAGCTTCTTGCCATGGTTGTGTGATGTGAGCCTGGCGCAGAGCTCGGCAGAGCCCCCAGCCCGATCAACGTCGCCTCGACGGCCTCGTCCAGCGGCGTGTGCGGCTCTTCACCGAGGCGTTCGACAAGCGCAGCGTTGTCCATCAAAACGGTTTCTTGCCAGAGATAGCGCATTTCGCGCAGTTCACGAAAGGTGGCATTGATTGGCGAAGCAAGGGTCAGCATCCACCAAGGGAAAGCGCTGGCCTTTGGCGTCTTGCCCGTGTGCTGAAACACGACGCGCTGGATCGATTCGACCATTTGCCGGCCATCGTTATCGCGGTGACCGCGCAGGTGGAAGCGTGCGAACGCGTCGAGCGTATCTCGCCTTTCAAGCAGCTCGATCATGGAGCGCGCTACGTCTGGCAGGTAGTTCCATTCGCTTCCCACACCCCGTCGCGAGGGGTTGAGGATTTTCGAGACCGGCGTGTTTGGTTTGACCAGCCCTTGGGAGAACCAGTTATTGCCAGCCTTCGGGCCAAAGAAGTTCCCCGCTCGAACGATCAACACGCGACCGCCGCGAACCGCGAATGCACGCAGCCGCTCTTCCATGCTCACACGGATCGCGCCCTTGCGTGACTGCGGGTGCTGTGGCGCGTCCTCACTGATCATCGGCATGGCGTCTGGGCCATAGTTGTAGAGCGTGCCAGGCAGCACGACCGTCGCGCCTTCGGCAGTCGCGGCGGCGATGGTGTTGTCCAGCATGGGCAACACGAGTTCCGCCCACCGTTTGTACCCCGGAGGATTGACCGCATGCACGATGACAGAACAGCCACGTGAGGCAGCGATGACCTGCTCGCGATCCATTGCGTCACCCGAGAGCCAAGTAATGCCATCGCGCTCATCACGAGGCGATCCGGCACCACGTTTTAATGCGCGCACGTCCCAACCTGCGTCACGCATTTGACGCGCGACTTCCCCGCCGATTCCGCCCGTCGCACCCAAGATCAGCGCCGTGCGATCCCCAGTTGGCCTCGTGTCGATACCGGTATCGACGTTGGCGTCTGAATCGGTGTTGATATCGATACCGGCCTTCATGTTCATATCCTCGTATCGTTGGAGTCGAGATGAACCATGGTCCAGGAGGAGGCAAATGTGAATTGACGACGATCAGGTATCGGCTATACATTTTTGTATGACTATCGACATTGGCTGGGATCTCCACCGCTCACTGCTGGCCGTTCTCGAGGAAGGCTCGCTGTCAGGCGCTGCCCGTGCTCTGGGCATCACCCAGCCGACCGTCGGCCGACACATTGCGACGCTAGAAGAATCATTCGGCGTCGCGTTGTTCTCACGCTCACCTACCGGTCTGCAGCCAACCGAGGCTGCCATTGCACTAAAACCGTTCGCAGAATCCATGCGCAACACCGCAGCGACGTTGCGACGCACCGCTTCGGGCCACGGCGGCGGTGTGAGCGGCGCCGTGCGCGTCAGCTGCAGCGAAATCATCGGTATCGAAGTGCTGCCGCCGATCATCGCCGAGCTGCGACAACAGCATGCCAGCCTTGAGGTAGAACTCGTGCTGACGAACGAGGTGCAGGATCTGCTGCACCGGGAGGCAGATGTGGCCGTGCGCATGCTGCGTCCCGAGCAGGAATCACTCATTGCACGCCACATCGGTGAGCTGGAGGTCGGCATGTATGCCAATCGGTTCTACCTGGACCGATTCCCGGCGCCAAGGCGTACCGAGGACATCACTCACCATACGTTGATCGGCTTTGATCGCGAGACCCCATTCCTTCGAAGCGTCATTGATGCGTATGAATGGCTTGATCGCGATACCTTCGCCATCCGGGCCGACAACGATCTGGCTCAACTGGCCATGGTCCGTGCAGGCGCCGGTATCGGATTTTGCCAAGTCGCAATCGCTCGGAAGGACAAGACGCTTGTGCGCGTGTTGCCCGAAGCGTTCTCACTACGGCT
>JBDTWV010000232.1:0-5030 GCA_040006495.1 Dokdonella sp. | reverse complement strand
AGCGGCGCCTGCACCGGCGTGCTGATTCCGCCGTCGATCGCCTACATCATCATGGGCCTGGTGCTGGGAATCTCGTCGTCCAGTCTGTTCATCGCCGCGCTGATCCCCGGCCTGCTAGTGTTGTTCGGCGTGGTCGTGACCAACGTGGTGCTCAACCGCATCAACGGCTATGAAACTTCGACCCGGCGGTTTTCGCTGCGCCACTGGTTGCGCACGCTGAACGACGCCAAGTGGGCGCTGTCGGTGCCGTTCATCATTCTGGGCGGCATCTATTCCGGCATCTTCACGCCGACCGAGTCGGCGGCCGTTGCCGTGGCGGTTGCCCTGCTGGTCGGCATCGTTCAACGCACGATCAGGCTGAAGGACTTCCCTGCGATGCTGGAGACTTCGGCACGCGTCAATGGGGTGATTCTGCCCATCATCGGCATCGCCATGCTGTTTGCACAAGCGCTGACGATTCTGGATGTTCCGCAGGACTTCGTACGTGCGCTCACTTCGGTCACCACCAACCCGATTGCCTTGGTCCTGGTGATGCTGGTCATCTTCATCGTCGCCGGCATGTTCATGGAGACCACGCCGAACATCGTGATTCTGGCGCCCCTGCTCTACCCGGTTGCCAAACAGATTGGCATGGACCAGATCCACTTCTGCGTGTTCATGATCACCTCGCTTGGACTGGGATTCATCACGCCGCCGATGGGCCTGAACCTGTTCGTGATGTCGGGGTTGACCGGGACTCCGATCATGGCTATCGCGCGGCGCGCGATTCCGTTCGTCATCACGATGATCGGAATTTCAATCGTGGTCGGGTTCGTGCCGGCGTTGTCGTTGTGGTGGATTCGATAGTCCGCTGGAATGCAGAAAACAAAAGGGTCCGACCTAGCAGTCCGACCCTTTGAATTGGTGGCTCCCCGACCCGGTCTCGAGCCAAGGAACCTGCGGATCAACAGTCATGGGCGCTCCGTGCCATAAGCGCATTAATTCCACACCAAGCCCGCATCACCCGCTTGGCACCTTGACTGCCGGGCTCAGGCGCAGCTTCCGTGCCTTGCGAGCATAACCTCGATCATCGAACGTCAACAGCTCGCTGCATACTTTGCTCGCGGCAAGATGCAATGCATCGGCAAAGTCAATACCCTTGCGACAATGGTTGAGCGCTTCCTCGACTTGATCCTGGTCCTCCACCGTGATTCCCGGCAACGCGATCAGATGCGCCAGACAATCGAGCACCTTGTCCTCGGGCTGATCGGCGACATACCTTAATACCCACTCCAACTCGAGGATTACAGTCTTGGGGACGAATATCTCGCCGCCTGCCAAAAGCCTTGCGGCGATCCGTCCCTGCGCTGGATCGTCGTCGAGGTAGAACCGCGCCAGGATGTTCGTATCAACCGCGCGCACGCTTCGCGGCCTTATTGACGGCGATTCCGCCGTGCATTTGGTCGACGGCGATTCGCGGACCCTTGTAGCCGAGAATTGCGGTGCCTTCCTCGACCCGCGATGAAACGTGCCTCTTGACAAGCTTGAGGCGTGCCCCGCCTCCCGCAACGTCGAACTCGACCTTGCTACCGGGCGTGATGCCCAAGGCCTCCCGGACTCTTTTCGGAATGGTTACCTGACCCTTGCTCGTGACGGATACAGCCACTGTATTCTCTCTAGTAATACCCAGTAATAATTCTAGCACTTCGACCCGGCTGTCACAAACGGATTGTCAGGACCGCCGCGGCGAGGGATCTGCGATGACAGCATACGACCGAATGCGGCTTCACTGCGGCGTGGAGATTGACTGGATCACGCCGAAGCGGCGCAAGAGGCTGAGTACGAGCCCGAAAAATGTCGCCGCCCACGCGACGAGAGCGATATAGACAAAGGTTTGCGGCAGCCACCCGAGGAAATCGAAACCCATCGCCTCGATCATCTCCCGCGTGCTGACCGCATACATGCCGAGCGGAAAGACGCCGCCCCAGTAGAGTGGGTCGTATTTCAGCGGGAAGCGCATGTAGACATGGCGCCACAGCGCGAGTAGCAACAGCATCGGTATCCACCAGGTGCCGGTGGCCCAGTAAAAGACCGTGAAGCCCTTGATGAAAGGCAGCAGCGAGAGCAGGAACGGCGCGTCGGCCACATTGGTGATGAGCAACGACCCGGCAAGCGTCGAGATCGCCATGGCGCCCATGTTGATCCAGTACGGGGGCGACAGGTCGCCTGGCGACAGCGCGAAGAAGTTGTAGCGGTAGAAGATCAACGACATCATCCAGATGTAGAGCATGCCGCCCCACAGCCACATTGAAAGCGCGAGGAAGTTGATTTCGAGCTTGTAGGGTTGGCCAATATGCGCCGCGAGCAACGCGCTGAGCACGGCGATGGATTGCGTGGACACGACCGCGAGCAACCAGGCGCCGCTGATGCCCTTGTCGAGCGTGGGCTTGCTCGCCTTGACCGCAAAGCCCATGAAGACCGTGTAGGTCACCACGACCCACAATACGACCGCCACACCCCAGAGCACGGCGGCGGCGCGAAAGGCGCCCGCAAGCAGCACGCACTGGCTTCCGAGGACGCCCGTCCCGGCGACCGTCGTGAAGAACCCGGGGCCACGCAAGTGATCAATCATGTCGCCGAAGAAGCGCCGCGGGTAGCGCAGCATGCGCAGCACGTTCAGCAACCACAGCACGACATAGATAACGACGTTGAGCTGGAATAGGCCATGGGCGATGGTGGGCATGTCCGAATGGTTGGCGGCCAGCGAGACGATGCCTGTGGCCATGACCATGCCGAAGTACGCAGGCGACAGATCGGACAGCCCAACAAGCCAGCGTTCGACTGCGAAACGGCGCCACGTCGGTAGATGAGATTTGACGGGCTCAGACTTCATCGCGCTTCAGTAGTGTCCCAACGTTTTCACGAAGGAACCAAGTAAGTTGATGATTGATGGGGTGAAACTAGCAATTGTATCCGGTCTCGATTTGAGCATCGAAGCGCAGACTTCGAGCTTATTGCGACTTCGGCACAAGGCTTCCATGCATCGCTGCTCGACTTTGCGCGGCGCACGTGCCAAGAGCAACACCAAGTTCAAGCGGCGTTACTCGCAATCTGCCACCGCGTAGATCAGGTGCTATTTGCCCGCGCGAGTCAAGGCAGCACCAGAGTGCACCACAACCGCCGGCTCACCGGGGTGATGGTCATGCTGTGCGACGGAGTACATGGTGTTAGCTGCCGTAGTGCCCTTCTTATGAACACCCTTAACAGTGCCGTGACCAATAGCACTACGATAGTGCCATGACACCGACGTCCCCACAGGGATAGTCTTGAACGTTGCTGGTTCCTTGTTTGGCATGGCCCGTTCTCCAGTCAGTTGAATTCTTGATCGACGTTTTCCGTGTGTACCTTGACAATCTTGCCGCTCGCATACCCGGCCCACGAGTTCCAGGTTTCAGCCATGGATGATGACGCCGACCACGATTGCTTGGAGCTGTCACACTTTCCGGTCGACTAACCGCTTGGCCATCTGGAGGAAGCTTCGTCATCGTCACCCCTTACGAACCGCACTTGGCGCCGGCCATTGGTTTTCGCGCACGCATGGCACGGCGATCCTTGCGACCTTGAAGCTGTCGCTACTGCGTTTGCGCCATCACTCGCTCGAATTCGACCTCCGCGCGAAGGCCCTCGAGATCGCGGTGGATCACGGCGACCGCCAGCTTCTTGCCGCCGCGTGCATAGGTAATCGTACAGTCCTGCTGGTCGAGCTCTCCATCGAACTCGACCTGGTCGAATCGCTCGGCGTGCCCCACGTACGCGAGACCGAAATCGTATTGCTCGGTCCAGAAGAACGGTACGGCGTCGAAGCGTACTCGTCGTCCCAGCATGTTGCGTGCCGCCACCTGTCCCTGACGCTCGGCCACAACCCAGTGTTCCACGCGGATTCGCTCACCGGTCAGGCGGTCAGGCCAGCGCGCGATGTCGCCCGCCGCGAAGATGCCGGGGACGCTCGTCTCGAGGTATTCGTCCACGGTGACGCCCCGATCGACAGCGAGCCCCGACTGTTCCGCCAACGAGATCGCGGGACGCACACCGATTCCGACGACGACGAGATCGGCCTGGAGCTTTTCTCCATTCTTCAGCGTGACGCCATTCTCGTCCATGTTGATCGCGGTCGTGCCGAGATGGAATATCACGCCATGGCTTTCGTGGAGCCTCCGGATGAATTCGCCGGTCTCACGTCCCAGGATCTTTTCCATCGGACGGGCCTCCGGGCCGACGACGTGCACTTCGATATTGCGAGCCCGGAGCGACGATGCGACCTCGAGGCCGATGAAGCTCGCGCCGATCACGACCGCTCGCTGCGACGACATGGCGCTGGCGACCAAGGCGCGACTGTCGGCCCAGGTGCGCAGATAGTGGACGTGAGGGAGATCGGCGCCGGGCACCTCCAGTCGCACCGGGTCGGCGCCGGTGGCGAGCAGGAGCGCATCATATCCATGACGACTGCCATCCTCGAGTTGCACACTACGGTTCGTCGTATCGATCGCAACGACGCGCGCGCCGAGCTTCACGTCGATGTCGTGCTCCCGATAGAATGCTTGCGATCGGAGCGGATTCGACAAGTCGGACGCAGAGCCGGCGAGATAGCCCTTCGACAGGTTCGGCCGGTCGCACGGCAGCGAGTCATCGGCGCTGAGCATCGTGATCTTGCCACCGTAACCCTCGCGGCGCAGCATCTCGGCCGCGGCATTGCCGGCGGCGCCACCGCCGACGATGACGATCGAGTTCGGCATGTCGGCATCGGCGCTGCGCGCAACCGTTGCCTTGGCTTCGTGCTTGCCGGTGACGAACACGCGGCCGTCACGCCGCTCGACGCGCCAGCAGGCCACCGCGTCGAGCGCCGGCGCACGCAGCGCCTCGCCGCTGCGCAGGCTGAAGCAGGCGTGGTGCCAGGGGCAGCGAATCGTGTCGCCGACCAGCAGTCCGTCGGACAGCGGCGCCCCGTAATGCGTGCAGGTGGCGCCGATGGCGAACAACTCGGCACCGCGCTT
>JBDTWV010000231.1:0-5074 GCA_040006495.1 Dokdonella sp. | reverse complement strand
AGGACGAGCCCGGTGGGGCCGGCGCCGACGATGAGGATCATGGGTGGATATTAGCACTGGATGGTGAGAGGGACGAGGCGCGCTAGGGCACCACCGTCGCGGCCTCCAAGATCCTCACGACTTCACCCTGATTGTTTTCCCGGGCTGCATCCAAGGCCGTCTTCCCGTCAAACAATTCGAGGGGATCCGCGCCGGCCGCGAGGAGCAATCGAACCGCAGCCACTTGGCCCGCGGATGCCGCTGCCCAGAGCGGAGGAGTCAGCGAGTTACTCCCGTCGCCATTCAGGCGTGCGCCCGCCTTGATTAGGAGTTCGACGACATTGATGCGACCCCGCTGTGCAGCCCACCCGAGTGGCGCAAGCCCAGAGGCCTCCTCTGCGGCATCAATGCTAGCCCCCGCTGCCAGCAGCAACCTGACGATCTCGATTGCCCCGACTCCCGCCGCGGCGAAGAGTGCGGTTTCCGATCGTTTGTACCCGAATCCCTCGTCGACGCTCGCCTTGTTGCGAAGCAACCAGCGCACCAGCGGAACGTTGCCGGCGAAGGCAGCCCGTCCCAGCGCGGTTGGCGCGAAACTGTCGTCCGTATCCCCGACCGCGGAGTCGGGGGTAGCCGCAATGACGGGCTCGGGCCCCGAGATGGGGGAACCACTCGGAGCCGGACTGGCAATTTCGTGCTTGCTGACCGACTCGCCGCTCTCACCAGCGCCCTCTGGAATCTTCTCGCAACGGAGGGCTGAGCCACTCTCGTCGAAATACGCGTTCACCAGTCCGACCAGCCACCCACCTTCATCCGATCGACCGACACTCCACTCCCCGTTGACCCTCCGAACCGGGACGGTCGCGAACGGCTTGTTCGTTCCTTGCCAATCGTTCCAGCCCCTGCGAAAGGCACCGCCCACCATGTAGGTCACCGGTTCAAAGCGATATTCCCGCCTGGCCTGTGCCGTGAATTGGACGGTGCCCTGCCATTCCACGCCATTGAGGCGGTCCGCGTGGTTAATCTCACTGTTCCGCACGTCGACGCGCACACTACGCAACTGAACAACCGCGGCCTTCGACATGAAGGCTTCTGGACGAGACGTGAAGTACGAGTCTCCGCAATGTGCCCATTTCGGAGCGATCGCCTCCTCGGCCATCTGAACGGCGCGACGCTCATCCGTGCTGTGGCAGGCGAGGAAGAGCGGCAGAACAATCGGGAGCAACAAGCGGGGAGTCGCGCTCCGCGATGCCACTGACCAACAGTGAGTCACAAATTACTCAACGCCGCATAAATGACCTTGCTGAGCCAGGCTGTGAGCAGCACCATGGCGGGCAACGCGAGTGTCGCCCCTCTGGAGGAGAGTTGAATCACGTGCGTGAGGCCGGCGAACAACATCAAGAACGCGGTGCTGAGCGCGAAGGTGTACAGCAAGGCGATCACTTCGAAGTTGCCGATGCCGAGGAGTCCGGAAGCGAGTGCTGCGACGGCTAGAGGGAGGAGCGAGGCACCGGCGATGAACGCCGCCTCCCCAAGTTCCCCGCTGCCATGGCTGAATGACCGGATTGCCACGGTCACGCCGAGGAGACTGGCGAACGGGACGACGGCAGCGAGGGAAATCTTGATGAAGCCGCCGAGCCCAGACATCCCCCCCAGCCAGAGGAGGCCCCCAGCTCCCAGCGACACGCCTAGCGCGACCGCAAAGGCGCCTGCCACTCCGAAGGCGAGGCCCACGCTCAGCGATTTCTTAGGGCCCAGCGTGGCACACGCACCGGCCAGTCCGCCCACCGGGTCGCCGGCGAACATCCGAAACGCGGCCAATGCATCGCGCGACGCATCCCGAACTCGTTCCGCCATCGGCACCGCCTCGGCGACCCCTGCTCCGCACATGCCGCAAGTTGCCACGTTTGGCGAGAGCACTGTGCCGCACTGGGGACAGAACATCACTGCCTCCTGATCATGGGATGTGCCTACGGCTTGGGGCGTCGGGGAGCCAGCTCCGCCACAACGACACAGAACGTTCCCGCCGTCCAGCCGACGAGCAGTGCCAGTAGAATGACGGTCGTCGATTCGGCAGAAGATGAGAGCTGGGAGAGGAACGCCTGCCCAGCACTCGTTTCATTCCGCTGGGACGACCACGACAGGAGCACGACGATCGTGACCAAAGCGTTCCACGTCCAACCGCATCCAGACAGGATCTGCGCGGGAATGCTCCGCGAGGTCCGCACCAACCACTCCACACATGAGGGGCATTTTTTGGAGTGCAGCGGAATCGAGCTCTCGCAAAATGGACAGCTTCTTGAGGCCGGAGCCCCACCTGTCGGCCGCGGGGTAGGCCTGGTCTGCTGATCGTCCACTCCAATGGGAGAGCCAGCGGCAGGCCACGACAACAGATCCGGAAGGAGTGCGCCGACCGTCTGCCATGCATCACCACCCTCCGGAATCAAGGGAGACGAGGCCGTCACCCCCCCCGACTGAAGAAGCGAAGCGATTTCGCTTTTGCGCACGGGGCCCAAGATCTGGCCGGTGGAGGATCCGTAGAAGTAGTTCACGAGGCGGACTCCCTAATGAGGTTCGAAATCGGCAGGCGCGAATCTCAGGACAAGGCGACCGCTGCTCCCGTCCGCCAATCGCTCGAATCCGCGATAGGTTGTTCCCCGTCCCAGGGCGTCAACGGCGCGAACGGACGAGCTTGCCGACAACGGGAAATACCCCACAAACTGAGTCGCTGCTGCAGCCGGAACAATTGCGTCACAGTCGCGAGCAGAGTCGCCCGCGCGCTCGACAGCTGGTGCGTTGATCAACAGACACAACGGGCCGTTCGTCGCGTTGCTCACCAGCGGAGCGAAGTACCGCAAGGAGCCGTCTGTCGCCTGAAAGAGCATCACTGCTGCTTCAAATGGGTTCCCTGGGAACTGGAGCATCCCAACGCCCGTGACGGGGATGGAGCCGGATTCGGACGCTGGTTCGTTGGCGAGTGATTCCGACGTCCATGTGACCCGAGGATTCACGCTCCGGCTCACTTCGACCCGAGTCACCGCCCCCGGCTTGACGTTGATCTGCTCCCCATCTCCAATGCTGACAACAACCGGAACGAGCAGTCGATTCTGGAACTCGACCGTCGGATGCGCCCGCGCCCACCACGCCATCCCCGCAGCACCCACAACGACGAGCGCCAGCACGCCGATCCCAACCCGGACCAGCCACTGCCGGCCGGAAGCGCCCACGACAGGTCTGGTCGAGCGGTCGACTGTTTGAACGACCATGGGTGGTGCCACGGGGTGCCCCGAAATCGGTGCAACCCGCGAAGGTTCTGCCGTGCTGACTGGTGGACGCTGAACAAGGGACGGCGTCGGAGCCGGCTCCGTCTGCCGCCCGGGAAGTGACGGAGGACTCCATGCTCCCGGAGCCGGCGGCCGGGACCACTCCTGCGTGCCGACGACCTCAAGGGCTTGCCCATCAGCCCGGCAGAAGCGGACACTCGCCTCATAGTGCGCGCCGCATTTCGGACAGCGTTTCATTCGGGCCTTCCTCGCTGGCGTGTCCTACGTTCACTCTCCGCGGTTCCCCGCGTCACATATCCTTCAGAATTTCGGCCTTCTTCTTGTCGTACTCCGCCTGGGAAACCAGCCCCTGTTTGAACAGGGCATTCAGGGACTTGAGCCGCTCCGACACCGTCCCGCGGGGTGGGGCACCGGCCTCTTTCGGGGGGCTGGCAGGGATCACAGGGGACGAAGGCGCACGCTTCGCGGTGGAGGCTGGGGGCTGGGTCCGCGCACTCGCCTTCGCCGGCCGCGGTGCGACGCTCTTGACCTCCGGAGGCGGCGGAGCGGGTGCCGGCGGGGGAGCAGCCGCCGCCAATGCATCCCGCTCCGCCTGGGCCGTCCGCTCGCCCACCCGCTGCGATTCCGCGGCAAGGTCTCTCGCACGTCGAACCTGCGTCAGGGCCTCGACCGTGATGCCGATGTCCTTCACGCGCTGCGCCTGCATGAGGAAGTCGATGGCCACATCGTAATCCGCCTGGAGGAAGGCCGACATCCCGGCGTTGTACAGGCTATGCGCGACTCGCTTCTCGTTCATCTTTGGCTCAGTTTTGCATGTCTCTACATTGACGATGGATTCCTTGCGCGCTCCGTCGATATCGCCACCCTTCAACAAGCTGAAGGCCGTTTTCAACCCGCACTCCTTGTCATCAAAGAAGTAGAGTTGTTGCTGCTCCTGCCATGGCAGGAAGAGGCGATGGGCCTGTGCAACAACCTCATTGATGCCCGCATCCAGTACGTCAAACTCTGACGGATAGACCGCGCAACAATTATCCACCGTGGTGTTGGTCTGCACCGGATTCGATTCGAAGACGCGCGCCTGCATCGTGCGCCCGGTGGTGAGATCGACCGTCACGATGGAGACCTTCAAATACGCCTTGGTTTGCGAGTGGTAACGCATGTGTGGCTGCTTGTTGCGATCTTGCACCGGTTCCCGGAGCAGCACCTTTTCCGTTGCGGCCCGCTGCACGTTGACGAATAACAGGGCAGTTGAACCCAGCAATTGACCCAGCCGTGCCGTGGTCTGAGGATTGAGATACCCGCTCGCGTTGAGCTGGTGCTCTGCGAGCGTTGCTTGGAGATGTTGGCGGTCGAGCACTTCCATGCCGCCAGACAGCAGATCACTCGCCAAAGCGTCGGCCACTTGATCGGCCTTGTCACCGACGGGCCGCGCGAGGGCTATCCGGCTGACCTTGAGCCCGAGACCGGGGGGGTGATTCAGCGCCACGGTGATCTTCGGGTTCGACAGCCGATCAAAGAGCTGCGCGTCTGCTCGACTGGTTCCACACGCGATGGCCAGTGTCAACAAGGAGAGGCAGGACAGGTAGGGGCGCACGGAAGGCTCCTCGCGACGGGCTGACTCAATAGGAATGGAGGGCAAGCGGGAGGGCGTTTGCCGATGGTGAGACCAGCATCTCGGCTTGCCTCTGGCGCACAGGCGAACTCTACCGACCCCCCGTTACCCACGCGTGAGTCCGACGCGTCCCCACCCGCCGTCGCGGGTCCACCCACGGCTCGCAGGCGCGCGAACGGGCCTGTCAGTGCTGCTTTGG
>JBDTWV010000230.1:0-5088 GCA_040006495.1 Dokdonella sp. | reverse complement strand
CGTTGAGGTGTGCGGTCGCCTGCTCGTCGGACTGGCCGCCGGACAGGAACACGATGCCCGGCAGCGACGCCGGCACGGCGGCCTTGAGGCAACGGATCGTTGCTTCGGCGACTTCGTCGATATCGGCCTGGTCTTCGCAGTCCTTGCCGGACACGACCATGCTGGCCTTCAGGATGGTCCCTTCGAGCATGACGTTCTGCTCGTACAGCGCGCCGAACAGCGAACGCAGGGTCGCTTCGGTGACTTCATAGCAGACGTCCAGATCGTGGTCGCCGTCCATCAGCACCTCAGGTTCCACCATCGGTACGATGCCGGCTTCCTGGCACAACGCCGCATAGCGCGCGAGCGCGTGCGAGTTGGCTTCGATGCAGGTGCCGCTCGGGGTGTCGTCACCAATCGAGATAACCGCGCGCCACTTCGCGAATTTCGCGCCGAGCTTTGCGTATTCGGCGAGGCGTTCACGCAGGCCGTCAAGGCCTTCGGTGACCAGCTCACCGGGGAAACCGGCCAGCGGCTTGGCGCCCATGTCGACCTTGATGCCCGGCAGGATGCCGGCGTCGAGCATGATCTTGGTGAATGGCACGCCGGCCTTGGTCGACTGGCGGATCGTCTCGTCGTACAAGATCGCGCCGGAAATATGTTCACCGAGCTGCGGCGCGGTCAGCAGCATCTCGCGATACGCGCGGCGATTCTCTTCGGTATTCGGTACGCCGACCGAATCGAAGCGCTTCTTGATCGTGGCGGTGGATTCATCTATCGCGATGATGCCCTTGCCGGGTGCAACCATTGCTTGCGCAACGCTCTCAAGCTCTTCGATACTCATCACAGTGCTCCATCAAACGAAAACGTCCCGCGGCCGTTGATTGCACGTCGGCCGGGGGCGGAATTTGCAGGGGATGGCAATTGTAGGCCAGTTCGGCGTCACTTGCCGGGTCGGTGCCGGCAGCGCGACAAGCGACCACATGCCACGCGCCGGCCGGCGACGGGCCGGTCATTCGGCGCGGTTCGGACCCCTGGCTTCCTTCAGCGGTCGTTCCAACCCAGGTGCTCGACCAGGCATTTCTGCATGACCGCAGTGCGCGCGGAAGGGTCCTTGGGCAGGTTGAACGGAAAGATCAACCAGCTGAATACACGCTCGCGCCCCGCATTGAACACGGTAGGCTCGAAATGCAGGTTCGCTACCACGCTCAACGCGACCTTGGTCAAGTCACCTTCGGGCACCACGCGCTGCACTTTGGCCGTGCTGGTATTGCCGTCCTTCTCGACCACGAACGACACCGTCGCACAACCGGGCTGCTGGAGGTTCTTGCCGTAGTTGGGAACGTCGGCCTGCACCGATGAGTTGATCATCGTCCAGTAGCTGGCGAGCTTTTCCGATTTGACGAGTCGGGGCGGGGCCTGGTTCATCGACTGGGCGACAACGCTGCCACAGCAAACGAGCGCACAGATGGCAATGGATCGATGCAGCATGGGCGGTCTCCTGGATGGGATCGACGCGGCAATCGCCGGAGCCTCATTCTAAGGTCCGCGCTGGCTGCGCGCATCTTGCGTTGCAGGCCGCTGCCGGTTTGAACTCCGCGTTCCGCGCACACCGCATTTGTGAATGGGAGCTTCGTGTTGTGGCATGCTCGGTCAGAAGCCGCCATCGCGCGGTGCCCGTCGCAAGCGGCGTGTTCTGGCGATCTAGCGCAAAGATAGGGAAACCAACGATGCTGGGCACTTCGAAAGACAATCAGTCGCTACGCGCCGCGCTCGGCCTGCTGCGCGGCGCCGACCGATTCATGCGCCAGGTGCACCCGCAAAACGCGGAGCTGTTCAAGGGGCTCGCCAGCAGCCAGTCGCCGCACACGCTGTTCCTGGCCTGTTGCGATTCGCGCATCGTGCCCGAGCTCATCACGCAGACCCAGCCGGGCGAGCTATTCGTCAGCCGCAACATCGGCAACATCGTGCCGGCCTATGGCGAGATGCTCGGCGGCGTGTCGGCCGTGATCGAGTATGCGGTGATGGTTATCGGTGTCCAGCAGATCGTGATCTGCGGGCATTCCGACTGCGGCGCGATGAAGGGCCTGCTCGGTCCGCCGCTGACGCACATGCCGACCGTGTCGTCATGGCTGCGCAACGCCGAGGCCGCACGCAGCGTCGTACTGACACGCGAGTTGCCGCCCGACCAGGCATTGCGCGCGATGATTGAACAGAACGTACGTCTGCAACTTGCGCACCTGCGCACGCACCCGTCAGTCAGCGCGTCACTGGCCAAGGGCACGCTCACGCTGCACGGCTGGGTCTACGACATCGAGCACGGCAACGTGTCGATCGTCGTTGATGGCGTGACTGAGCTCGTGAGCGTGTCTGATGCGATCACCTGGCTCGAAAACGAGATCGGCACGTGATCCTGCCGGGCAAGGCCAACCTCGGCCACATCCTGCGCTACGTCGGCTGGCCGCTGGTTCTGTTGCTGGCGTGGGACGTGCTGGTCACGCTGGCCTATATGCTATTGATCCACAACAGCATCGACCTGCCCGACCTGCCGATTCCGCTGATCGGCTCGGCGGTCGCGGTTTACCTGACCTTCCGCAACACCACGGCGTATGCGCGCTGGTGGGAAGCGCGTGGTCTGTGGGGCATGCTGATCAACCATTCGCGTAATTTCGCGCGCCAGTGCCAGATTCTTCTTCCGGATTCAGCGAGCGCAGTGCGCAGGAACCTGGTGCAGCGCCAGATTGCCTACGCCCATGCACTGCGCCTGCACCTGCGCCGGCAGGCCCCTTGGGGCGAGCTGGCCGCGCGATTGCCCGCAGAAGAACTCGAGTATCTGCACACCATTGCCAACGTGCCGCATGCGATCCTGTTGCGAAGTGCCGGTATCGTTGCTCGCGAGGCCACCCTGTTCGACGAGAGTCGGCGCTTGAGCATGTTCGACGCGACGTTCGGCGAACTCACCAACGCGCAAGGCGGCATGGAGCGGATCAAGAACACGCCGCTGCCGCAGCAGTACGCAACCTATCCAACGATTCTCACCCACGCACTGTGCGTGTTGCTGCCGGTCGGCCTGGTGGAGAATCTGCACTGGTGGACTCCGCTGGGCTCAACCGTCACCGGATTCCTGTTCCTCGCCCTGCTGCAGATCGGCCGGGACATGCAGAATCCGTTCGAGAACAGGGAAAACGACGTGCCCCTCAGCGCGATGACGCGCACGATCGAGATTGACCTGCGCGACTGTCTCGGCGAAGCGCACGGCCTGAAGCCACTGCAACCCGAGCACGGCGTATTGATGTAACCGTGCGGTGCACGAACGCGGAGCGCTTGCGCGACGCCCTGCGCCACGAACTCGACCAGATGCACGTCGCAATAAAGCGGCGTGCGCCGCGCGCATCCGTAAGTTCAGCTGCGTGTTCGCTGAAAGGCCCGCTCGATAATTTTGAACTTGGCGCTATTTCAATTTCACGGAATCCACGTCTTCCTCGAGGTCCGCTGCAAGAGCCTGAGGTAACCCGTTCTCGCGCAATCCACGCAAAAGACCCACGAGCCCGCGCGAACCCGCCGCAAGCGCGATACCGAGGACGAGCTTTGCAACCTGCGCGCCGACCCGGGCCCGGTCTTCAAGTCGCAAGCCCTCGTAGGCCGGATCATGCAGCCCGAAGGTCAAGGCTGCGCGCATGCCGAATGCGACGAGGTCCAGCAATGCATCCATGGCAAATGCGACGCCAAGCACCGCAAACGCCACATACTGCAATTGCGCAGCGCTGATTGGACTTTCAAAAATTTCTCTGCTCCGTTGGGTCGAGGCCAAACGCGCCAACAAGCCGGGGTACAGCCAAAGCGCGCTTGCGAGCGCAACCAGCGCACCAGTGAATCCAATCACCATGTCTTGTGCACCCGGCCCGAATTGACCACCGCGCACGCTCGACAACGCCAAGGGCAGCCCAACCATGGTCTTAACGAGCAGCAAAATGGCACCCACGCGTACCACGATGCACAAAATCGAATATAGCGAAGTCCGCATACCCTTCTCCCTTTGATGCAGCCGTTACAAATCCCCCAGGCCCTCGGCTATGCCGCCCGGCCCGACCATCAGCAGCTTCAGCGTGTTGGTGCCGCCAAGCTCGCCAGTGTGGTCTCCGGTCGTAACGATCACGCGATCATCGACAGCGAGGTGGCCGAGCGTGAACAGGTGCTGGATCGCCTCGCGCGCCGCTTGGGTGGGACCTACGCCTTGCGCATCGAACGCGACCGGATGCACGTCGCAATACAGCAGCATGCGTCGGCGCGCAGCCGCGTTGCGCGACAGCGCGTAGATCGGCACGGTCGAGCGGTAGCGCGACAGCCATTGCGCCGTCGCGCCGCTTTCAGTCAGCGCGACGATTGCGCGCACGCCGACCTGGGTCGCAAGGAACATCGCGCCCAGCGCAATCGCCTGATCGGTGCGGTCAAGCTCATGCGCGCCGATGCTGAGGTCCTGAATCGGCTCGAACTGGCGTTCCGCGCCGAGACAGACGCGACGCATCGCAGCGACAGCTTTGTCCGGGTGTTTGCCGGCGGCGGTTTCCTGCGACAGCATCACCGCGTCGGTGCCGTCGATTACCGCGTTCGCGACGTCGAGCACTTCGGCGCGGGTCGGAATTGGCGATTCGACCATCGACTGCATCATCTGCGTCGCGGTGATCACAACGCAGCTTCGCAAGAGTGCCTCGCGGATGATCTTCTTTTGCAGGCCGGGCAGTTCCGCATCGCCGATCTCTACGCCCAGATCGCCGCGCGCGACCATGACCGCATCCGACGCCTCAATGATCTCGGTCAGGTTCTCGATTGCCTCGGCGCGCTCGATCTTCGCGACCAGCGCGGCGTTGCCGCCGGCTTCGCGCAGCAAGCGGCGCGCTTGTTCGATGTCGTCGGCAGTCTTCACGAATGACACCGCGAGGAAGTCCGCATCGAGTTCCGCGGCCAGCCGGATGTCGGCGCGGTCCTTGTCGGACAGCGCAGCAACCGTGAGGCCGCCGCCCTGCCGGTTGATACCCTTGCGATCGGACAGGCGGCCGCCGAGAAGCACGCGGCAATGCACAAGTTGGTCGGCCACACCAACAACTTCCA
>JBDTWV010000229.1:0-5111 GCA_040006495.1 Dokdonella sp. | reverse complement strand
GGAAAGATCATTCGAGTCCGGGGCAACATCAAGGATTCGGTCGCCAACAACGGACCGCATCTGCTCGACACGATGCGCTTCGTACTGGGCGATAGGCCAGAACGCCGCATCGCCGCGACATTCGAGCGCAGACGCGGAGTCATCAACCGTGGCTGGCCGGTAGAGGATTCGGCCCGGGGCGAGCTCACGTTCGAAGACGGCGTCGTCGCAGAACTTGTCTTGGGCGACGACTCGCCCACTTTCTTCGACATCGAGATTGCCGGCACCCAGGGACTGCTTAAGGTCAACCCGGACGGCGTTTGGATCGACGGCAACGAATCGCCGGTCGGCGCGCCTGACGCCGCTTGGTATGCATGCCGGCGAGCGCAATTCAGCGAGTTCGTTCAGTGGGTCGGCAGCAAACAAACGACATATGCTGCCGACGCACTGACGGGTGCGCGGTCGGCAGAGCTGGCACTGGCGATGTACGAGTCGGGCCGCATCGCCGCGCCGGTGGATTTGCCGCTGTGTAACAAAGGCGATGTGATCGGAGAACTTTTTGGCCGACCTGCGGGAGCGATTCCGATTCGCTCCGACCAACCAGCCGGGGAAGGGGGCTGCTCGATCGCGAGCAACCCATCGTTGGCAATGGATGGCGGCGCGCGCGCCGTGGCGAGCTGGCCTCCGTCGCATCCCCATTTTGGAGTGAGCGAATCGAGGGGCCTGGCCAGGGTCATGCTGTCCAGGCACCTGATTTGCGTCGGCGGTACAGAAGTGTCGGCGCTGGAGAGGGAATTCGCTGCAATTTACGGCGCGCCGAAGGCCGTGGCGTCAACGTCTGGAACCGCAGCGATCCATGTTGCCGTCGCTGCAGTCAATCCTGATCCCTGCGACGAGATCATTACGACCGCGATGTCCGACATGGGGACGGTCATACCGATATTGATGGCCAACTGTATCCCGGTATTCGCCGACATCGATCCGCGCACCGGCAACCTGACCGCCGAGACGATCGGCAAGAAGATCACGAAGCGGACACGCGCAGTGATCGTCGTGCATCTATTCGGCCGTCCAGCGGACATAGGGCCCATTCAGGATTTACTGAGGGGGACGGGAATCGCCCTCATCGAGGACTGTGCTCAAGCCCACTTCGCGGAGTACCGCGGCAAGAAGATCGGAACGTTCGGCGATCTGGGCTGCTTCAGTCTTCAGCAAACGAAACAGATCAGCTGCGGCGACGGCGGCCTGACCTTGGTGAACCGCGAGGATCTCGTCGAGCGCGCGAGCCTCTTCATCGACAAAGGGCGTAGCCGCAAGGCCGGCAGAGTGCACCTGTTCTTGGGAGCCAACTATCGAATGACAGAGCTTCAGGGCGCGGTCGCCAGGGCTCAGCTGGCCCGATGCGGCGGCCTGATCGACGCTCGTCGCAACGCGGCAGACGCGCTAACCGCGAAACTCGCGCAGATGCCCGGCATCATCATTCCTAGCGTGGCGGTGGACACGAAGTCATCGTGGTGGTTGTACAACTTTATGGTCGATGAAAGCCGATTGAGCATCGGTGCTGACGATTTTTGCGATGCGCTCCAAGTAGAGGGCGTGCCCGCGATGCGGCAGTATTTGATGCGTCCGCTTTTCGAGGAAGACGTGATCGCCAAGCGCAACACCTTCGGACAGAGCGGCTTTCCGTTCAGTGCCACGGAATACACGGTTCCCAAGCTGGAGGACTTGCCGGGTCTGCAGGAGTTCTTCAGGCGTCAGATCATTCTTGCCTGGAACAGTCGGATTACGCTCAAGCATGTCGAGTCTCTGGCGGATGCCTTCGAAAAGATCGTGCGTGCGGCGACGCACTCTGGCGCGCATCGAGCCCCGGTGCGTGCGGCACACCTCGCGACGCAACTCGAAGACCAGACCCGATGAGAGGCGAACCGTGACACCCCTCCGGCGGCCGGAAAATCCCATGCGGTCGCTCAAGCGGACAGCGAAACTTTTCACTCGCGTCGCTTCGCAGGGATGGGTGACCGCTGACGGCATCACGGGGAATCTACGGGCGTTGGGCGTGCGCTCCGGGACTACGTTGCTGGTTCACAGTTCATTGTCGTCGCTCGGGTTCGTCGTCGGCGGCGCGGAAGCGGTTGTCAGAGCGCTCCTCAGCGCCATCGGCCCCGACGGGACCCTGGTGCTGCCGACCCACACCTGGGACCGTTCCGGTCGTGGTGACTTTACTTTCGATGTGAGGCACACGCCTAGTTGCGTCGGCGCCATCACGGAGGCGTTCCGGACTATGTCGGGAGTCACGAGAAGCCTGCATCCGACGCACTCTGTCGCCGCGATCGGGCCGGGTGCAATCTCTCTAACCGAGGCCCACGAACTCTCGACCACGCCTTGCGGTGAAGGCACTCCGTATACAAAGTTGATTCAAGAACAGGCGCAAATCCTCTTCCTCGGAACCACCCTCGATCAGAATACGATCTACCATTCGCTCGAGTCGCTTGCTCAGATGCCGTACTTGATGCGTCACGACGACGAATCCTTCACCACCACGGACTGGATCGGAACGACGCGCGTGGCGCGGTTTCGACGTCATCAGCGGGGCCCGGATCGGAACTTTGCCGCGACGCAAGGTGTGCTGGAGGCCCATGCGATCCTTCGCAAGGGAAGGGTAGCTGCGAGCGATTCGCTTCTTGTCGAGTGTGCGCCGATGGCGGGGCTGGTTCTGGAGCTGTTGCGGAAGAATCCAAGATATCTCCTCCAATAGACGTTCTCCTGGTCAATGACGACCACAAGGCGAGATGGATACGTCGCTTCTCAGTTGTTGCGGGGAAAGCAACAGCCGTATTCAACTGTAAGAATAGCGATCACCGTGTCCTGCACACGCTCTCTTGGCGTCTCCACACGGCCGGAGCGCGTTATCGTTTCTGGTGCCGAGATCTACGCTGCACTGCCCCTTTCAAGGCAGCGGTCGACGCGCACAGTGCGATGACAACGGCGAACGAGAAATGTCGGGAATGAAAGTTGGATCGAAACGAGCCATGCAGCTCACTGCAGTTGCCGTCGCGGCATTGATTTTCTGCAATGGCTGCGGTGGTGGAGCCGCCGCTATCAGCGCTTCGAGCACCGCCCCAGTAGCGCTCGCAGGAACTCCCGCTCCGGCTCCGGCCCCCGTGCCCGCTCCGGCCCCGGCGCCCGGTCCGGACCCGGCTCCGGCCCCGGCCCCGGCCCCGGCCCCGGCTCCCCGCGGAGCCGACTTCCAGACGAGATGTTCCCAGCCAGGCGTCGTCAAGTGCGTGGGCTTCGACGACGCCTCCGACTTCAACATCGGCGCGGGCGGCACGGCTGGCGCATACGGGCAGAACGCAGGCATCCTTTCGCCGTGGAGTACGGCGGACTACACGCGCGCCACGCGCGACACCATGGTCAAGGCTTCCGGCAACAGTTCGTTGAAGTTCACGATCCCGGCGAACTCAAGTGCGGACTCTTCGGGCAGCTACTTCACGAACTTCTCAAAAGACCTGTCGGTACAGTTCGGCGCCAATTCAGAATTCTTCATTCAATGGCGGCAGCGCTTCAGCCCCGAATTCGTCGGTAGCCAGTACGCGGGCGGAGGTGGTTGGAAACAGATCATCATTGGCTCAGGAGATCAACCAGGACAATGGTATGCGTCCTGCACGGCCCTCGAGACGGTGGTGCAAAACAGCTATCAGCGAGGCTTCCCGCGGATGTACAACTCATGCGAAGGGTCGGCCTCGCACGGCCCGTACGACCCCTTCGAGGAGCCATTTGGTGCCTACGACTTCAAAGAACAAAATGCTCGTCCTTCGCCGTATTGCCTTTATTCGCAGGGCCCCGCTTCGTACTTTGCTCCTACAGGCAACTGCTTCGGGTATGCGGCGAATGAGTGGATGACCTTCCAGGTTCGGATCAAGACGGGCCCACGGGTAGGCAACGAGTTCGTCAACAGCTATGTCACGCTGTGGATTGCACGTGAAGGTCAGCCTTCGGAGCGCGTGATCGATTGGGGGCCGTACAACCTCACAGCGGGCAAACCGACGGAGGATCAGAAATACGGCAAGGTCTGGCTGCTGCCTTACAACACTGGCAAAGACCCCTCGGTGTCCTACCCGACGGCATACACCTGGTACGACGAACTGATCATTTCTCGTAACCAAATCGCGGACCCGTAACGCTACGAACGCGTTCAGATCATCTTCGCACTTGCCGATAACCACAGCGAAAGGCAGATTTGCGATTCAGCAAGGATTCAACTCTCCACCTGGGAATTTCGGAATCGCCAATCCCGCCTGAACCCGTTCTCGATATCAAGCCCATGAGCCGAATCACGCGTAGAAAAGCCCTAACGCTCGGACTTTCGGGTTGCGCGTCACTGCTCGCGGCCTGTGGAGGCGCCCGAGAGGACGGTACTCCTCAAACGACAATTGCCGCAGGCCTCGCGACCGCGCCCGTCCCTTCGCCTGCGCCCGGTCCCGCACCGGCGTCGTCCCCTTCTCCTCCATCGATTTCGTCATGGAACGTCGGCTCCGTGTACCTCACCGGCCGCGAGATCGCATTCGACCTGGCGACGACGCTCCCGACCGGTGTCATTGGCGGCGGAACCTTCGGTGTCTCAGCGAGCGGGGCCGCGCTCCCCGCGGGAATGACCTTGTCCGGGAATGGGATCCTCTCGACCGGAAGCGCGAGTGCGGGCCCGGTCGTCGGTGTGGTCTTTACGTACTCTGAGCCATGAGATCGAAACGTATCCGATCGATGCCCTAGGAGCGACGAATCCGGCTTGACAGACGAGAGATAGAGCGAGCAGCGACTACCGACCATGACAACTATCCTTTCGACTCCCACGACCGTGACGGTCGCCGCAACCGGCGCGTCTGCCCTTGGCACGTTGGCTGCTTGCACTGGCGGCGTTGCTGGTGGTTACTGAATCCCTGGCCGGCAACTGGTTGCTGCGCCGGAACACGAAGGTGCTGACATGAACGCGCAACACGATCCGTCGGGGCAACTGGGCGAATACCTGGGGCAATTCCAGGGCCGCCTGCGTCGCATGCACCTGGCGAGGGCCCTGGCCGCGGCCGCGGCAGTGGCCCTGCTGCTCACAGTCGGCGGTGTCTGGATCGCCATTC
>JBDTWV010000228.1:0-5111 GCA_040006495.1 Dokdonella sp. | reverse complement strand
TGCTGCGCGCCCCGCCTCGATTCAGCCCGAGTGTTCGTCGCTCGGCGCTCCCGCTTCGTCGCCCCCCCATCGTGGCAGCGCATCGAGCTTGACGCTATACGGCGTCGACAGCGCGATCTGCTCGGCACGCAGGCGCGCAAGGATGTCGAACAGCAGGTCACTGCGCACGCTGCCCGCTTGACGTGGATTGGCGATATAGGCGATCGCGATGAAGATCAGCGCCATGCCCTCGACGCCATCGAGCAATACACTCGGTGCCGGCGTCTGCAGCACGCCGGGATGCGCGGCGAGTGCATCGCGCATGTGTTGGCGTACGCGGTCGGCATCGCTCACCAGCGGCATCGGCAGACGGATACGCACGCGACCTTCCGCATTTGCCAAGGTCACGTTGCGCACGCTCTTCGTGATGAGTTCCGAATTCGGCACGATCACGGTCGAGCGGTCGCTCATCTGGATTTCCGTCGCGCGCACGTTGATGCGGCGAATGTCGCCTTCGGTATCGCCGAGCACTACCCAATCGCCGACCTTGACCGGGCGTTCAATCAGCAGGATGAGTCCCGAGACGAAATTCTGCACCACCGCCTGCAAACCGAAGCCGATGCCGACCGAGAGCGCGCTTGCAACCCACGCGATGCGTTCGAGACTGAATCCCAGCTTTGCCAGCGCGAGTGCGAACACGACCACACCGCCGACATATCCCAGCAAGGTTGTCACCGAGACGCGCATGGCGGGATCAAGACGCGTAGTCGGCAGGTAGCGATGGAACAACCAGTGCTTCAGCATGCGCACTGCGGACAGGCCGAGCACGAACACCGCGATTGCGCCGAATACCGCGTCCGGCGTGACTTCGATCTGGCCAATCTTGAATCCGGCGCCAGCCTGGGCGAGGCGCGCGACGAGCTCGGATGGGCCCGTTCCGAATGGCGCCAGCGCAGCCACGATAGCGAGCAGCACCGCGCACACGCGAAAGAGTCCGGAACACAACTCCGCGATCTGGTCGAGTGCACGCGGCTCCAGCCCGAAGGTGCGTTCGGCCCACGACGCGCGCGCCGAAACGGCCGCCGCGAACAGATCCTCGATCAGGTGGACGAGTAGATAGAACGTCGCCACGACGATGCCCAATGCCATCATCTGCCGCGCGATCTGGTGGGCCAGCGCGACATAACCGGTCAGCGCCGCTACCCATGTGGCAACCACGCCGATCCACAACGCGGCTACGCCAAGTCCGACCCACACCGAGCGCTGCGGTGGATCGCGTGGGCTGCCTTTGCCGGTCACATCAACCGGCACGGCGCGTGCGCGCAACAGGCCCCAGCCGATCAGCACGCTGTAGAGCACCGCGATCGCGAGCGTTCCGGCGATCGTCGCCGACAGGCTGGCACCGACCAGCGTGTTGACCCGCTTCTGCAGAACACTGATGGCCACCGCATAGCCGAGCAGCAATGGGAACATGCGCAGGCGCTGCGCGCTGTCATCGGAAATCTGCGGCAGACGCCATGATGGTCGCCGCGACGACAGCAGCGCGCGCCCCAATCCGGCGACAAAACTGCCGAAGAACACTGCGCTGATGATTGCCCGCGCCAACGTGAGCTCCGCATCGCTGAACGCGCCATGGGAATTGAGGCCGCTGACGATCACCTGTGCGCCGAAGCCGGTGAATACGGTCGCGACTAGCACCACTGCGAACGCGAGTGCGGAACGACGCAGCGGTCCCTGTGGCACGCGATCGGCAGTCATGCGCATCAAACGGCGCTCGGCCCACCAGCGCCCGACCACGATCAACAGCAGTCCAAGGCCGAGACCACCAAACGCGAAGGCGCGATTGTCCGCGGAGAAGCCATCCCTGACTGCGACGAAGGCGCCATCGCGCAACGCAGCGAACCGCGTGCCATCGCGTTCGAGACTGCTGCCGACATCCCACCAGAATGTCGGCGTCAGCGGCGATGACGTGCGTTGCGACAATGTGGCCTGGAACGTCGCACGTCGCGTCTCCGCGATTTCCGCCGTTACTTGCTGACTATCGACGACGAGCAGCTTGGCGCGCTTGATTTCCGCGTCGAGCGCGTCGCTTTGCTTGACCAGATCCGCACGCTGCGAGGCGATGTCTGGCGCCTCGCTGACGCCTTTCGCCGGTGCCGGGCCGAGTTCGGTCAGTCGCGCCTGGAGCGCATCCAGCTTCGGCGCACGATCGCTGACGATCGCGTCTGCCTGGACGGTGAGTGCAGCGACTGCATCGCGTAGCCCATTGAGCTTGGCATCGTCAACGTCTTTGCCCCCGAGGTCCTTGCGGATATCGACGATCTGCTGGCGCGCATCATCGAAGAACTTCGTGGAATCGGACGTTTGCGCACGCGCTGGGAGGGCGGCGCACGTGAACAAGAGGAAGATGAGGAAACGAAGGATCAAAGTCATCCGCGCATGATCGAAGCGCACCCGCTTTACGTCAATCAAAAACGCGCTGCGGTTCGGACTCGCTTCAGGCGGCGTCGGCACGTGCGCTAGGCGGGAGCGCTTGCGTCATCAAAATCGGGTTTGTGGTGCCTGCGGCTAGTCATTGTGGCGGCCGGCGACCGCGCCTATAGTCGCGCTCCGGCACGTTCGACACCCACCGACGTGCCACTCGAGGCCTGATGACTATCGAGGGGCCCCTGCTCGAAAGCAAATGCGGCGAATTGCCGCCACAACTGTTCGTGCTGGTCTACGACGAATTGCGCCGCATCGCGCGCTGCCAGCGGCGCGGTGTGGGTGGCGCACCTACCTTGAATACTACCGCGCTCGTGCATGAGACTTGGCTCAAGCTCGCGCCTACCCCGCAGGCGGCCGGTCTTTCGCGCACCCATTTCCTTTCGCTCGCCGCACGCGCGATGCGCCAGGTGCTGGTCGATCACGCGCGCGGGCGCGCCTGCCTGAAGCGCGGCGGCGATATCGCGTTCACCGATCCATCAGAAGACCTGAAGGACGTCAGCGGCGATATGGTCGACCTGCTCGCGCTCGACCAAGCCCTGGCCGAGCTGACTGCGCTCGATGCGCGCGCCGGTGAAGTGGTCGAATGGCACGTGTTCGGCGGACTTGGCCTCGACGAGATTGCCGAACTGCAGGGCGTCGTCGTGCGAACCAGCTACCGCGACTGGCGACGCGCCCGCGCGTTTCTCGGGCAGCGCCTGGGCTTGGTCGGCGCGTCCGGTGAAGGGTGACATGGACCCCGAGCGCTGGCGACGTGTCAGCAACGTATTCGATGTAGTTGTCGATGCGCCCGAATCCGAACGTGCGGCACTCCTGCATCGTCTGTGCGGCGGCGACCACGCCACGCGTGCAGACGTGGAGGCGTTGCTCGCCGCGGATGTTCGTGGCGATGCGTTCGGAGCGCAAACCTTCGCGGTGCGCGCGGCTGCGGCAGTCGCTTGGGAACGCGATCACGATGCCGGCGCTGCGGCCGGCGCCCTGATCGGCAGCTGGCGCGCGGTCCGGGAACTCGGGCGTGGCGGCATGGGTGTGGTGCTGCTCGTGGAACGTGCCGATGGGCAATTCGAACAGCGTGCTGCTCTCAAATTGATCAAACGCGGCATGGACAGCGAAGCAGTGCTCGCGCGCTTCCTGCGCGAACGCCAGATCCTGGCGCGCCTGTCGCATCCGAATATCGCCCGCCTGCTCGATGGCGGCCTGTCTGCGGATGGGCGCTCGTACTTCGTCATGGAATACATCGAGGGCGCGCCACTGCTCGACTACTGCGCGCAGCATGCGCTGGGGTTGAGCGCGCGGATCGACTGCGCGCTGCAGATCTGTGCGGCGTTGCAGTTCGCGCATCGCCAGCTGGTCGTGCATCTCGATATCAAGCCGTCCAATGTATGGGTGACCGAGAGCGGCGAGGTCAAGCTGCTCGACTTCGGTATCGCCAGATTGCTTGGCGGCGACCGGATGGGCGCGACCACGCAAACAGGGAGCGCCCACGGCGGTGCGCTCACGCCGGCCTACGCGGCGCCCGAGCAGTTGCGCGGTGAGCCGGTCAGTACCGCAAGTGACGTTTACAGTCTCGGCTGCCTGGTGTACGAGTTGCTGACCGGGCGACGCGCGTTCGACGTGGACGATACGGCGAGCCACGATGCGCTGCGCAATGCGCTCGATCGCGCCCAGCCCGATCCGCCGAGCCGGGCAGCGACTCGCGGTGCCAGCGATGCGAGTGCGCCGGTTTCGCCCCGGTCTTTGCGCGGTGATCTCGACACCATCGTGCTCAAGGCGCTGCAGCGCGAGCCGGAGCGCCGCTACACGACGATCGAGGCGTTCGCGCAGGATCTGCGCAGCCATTTGCGCGGACGCCCGATTGCAGCGCGTCGCGACAGTGCGCTGTACCGCACCGGCAAGTTTGTGCTGCGCCATCGGGTCGGCGTGGCGCTCGCAGGCACTGCCTTGCTGGCGTTGCTGGCAATGACGGCCATTGCGTTGCGGGAAGCGACGAGCGCGCACGAACAGGCACGCCGTGCCGAAGCCGTCACCGATTTCCTGGTCGGCATTTTCCGCGTCGCCGACCCGCGCGGAACGCCTGGCGGTGCCAAGCTCAGTGCCAGGGATGTGTTGGATTCCGGCGCCAGGCGGCTTGATGCCGGACTCGAGCAGCAGCCGCAATTGGCGGCATCGCTCACCGAGGTGCTGGGCAAGGTCTACAGCGAGTTGGGCGAATACGATCGCGCGATGGCAATGTTGCAGCGCTCGTTGCAGCTGCGTGGAAATCGGAATCACGAAGATGCCGCATACGCCGCTACGGTCGCGGTGCTCGGCCGAGCCCAGTATGAGAAAGGTGACTACGTTGCGGCGCTGCAAAGCGCGCAGCAGGCACTCGACGAACATCGGGCTCAAGGTAAAAGCGCAGGTCCGATGGTCGCCGGCGACCTCGCCCTGCAAGGCGAGATTGCACGGCGGCAAGGCGACTTCGGTCGGGCCGAGCTGTTGTTGAAACAAGCGCTGGCAATGTCCCGCGCCACGTTGGTCGCGCCGCATGCGCAGATCGCCGCGCAGCTCAATCGACTCGCTGCGCTCTACAACGACATGGGCCGGTTGCAAGACGGGATTGCGTTGACCGATGACGGGCAGGCGCTGGTGCCGGTACTGGCAGACGC
>JBDTWV010000227.1:0-5127 GCA_040006495.1 Dokdonella sp. | reverse complement strand
ACTGCCCCTTCTGCCAGCACGAAGACACGCGCGTGATCGACTCGCGCGTTTCCGACGACGGTGCGACGATCCGCCGTCGCCGTGAATGCGAGCAGTGCGGCGAGCGTTTCAACACGTTCGAGACCGCTGAAATCAAGTTGCCGAACGTGGTCAAGGGCGACAATCGCCGTGAGCCATTCGACGAGGCCAAGTTGCGCACCGGATTCATGCGCGCGCTGCAGAAGCGCCCGGTTGGGAGCGAGCAGGTCGATGCCTCGGTGCGCTTGGTCGTCGAGGAATTGCGGCGCAGTGGCGAACGTGAAGTGCCTTCCTTGCGTGTCGGCGAACTGGTCATGCGTGAGCTCAAGAAGCTCGATCACGTCGCCTACGTGCGCTTTGCCTCGGTCTACCGTAGCTTTGAGGACGTTCAGGCGTTCCGCGAAGAGATCGAGCGCCTCGAACGCGATATCCCGTCGATGGAGGGCCTGCAGTTGCCATTGCTCAGCGATCCGCTTCCGCGCAAGTCGAAGGGCTGAAGCGGCATGACGTTGTCGCGCGACAACGCGGCTTGGCGTGCAGGCGCAGGGTTCGAGGCATGACCGGCAGCGGGCATCCGGCGAGCGCGACGTTCTCTGCCAGTGACCACGCGCACATGGCGCGTGCGTTGCGGCTCGCCGCGCGCGGTCTCACCACGACGCAACCCAATCCGCGCGTCGGCTGCGTGATCGCGCGCGACGACGCCATCGTCGGAGAAGGTTGGCACCAACGCGTCGGTGGACCACATGCCGAAGTATTCTCACTGCGCGAGGCGGCCGATCGCGCGCGGGGCGCGAGCGCGTACGTGACGCTCGAACCGTGCGGCCTGCACGGACGCACGCCGCCTTGTGCTGACGCGTTGATCGCGGCGGGCATTGCACGTGTTGTGATCGCAAGCGACGACCCCAATCAGCGCGCGGGCGGTGCGCTCGATCGCCTGCGCGACGCTGGCATCGAGATCGAAACCGGGCTGATGCGCGAAGCCGCGCGCGAGCTCAATCGCGGCTTTTTCAGCCGCATCGAACGTGGACGGCCGTGGTTGCGCGTGAAACTGGCGATGAGCCTCGACGGACGTACCGCACTGGCGAATGGCGAGTCGAAGTGGATCAGCGGCGCCGCCGCGCGCGCCGACGTGCAGCGCTGGCGCGCGCGCAGTTCAATGATCCTGACCGGGATCGGCACCGTGTTCGCCGATGATCCGCAGCTGACCGTTCGACTCGACGTCGATTCCGGCGCCGCGGCCGATGCAGACCACTTCAATCCGCTGCGCGTCGTACTCGACCGCAATCTGCGCACGCCACGCGGCGCACACGTGCTCGATGGGACAGTGCCGTCGCTTTTGCTGCATGCGCACGATGTGATGCCCGTCGATGACCGCTTTGCGAACGTCGAACTCATCGCGGTTGAAAGCGGCTTGCCGCGCCTCGATCTGGACGACGTATTGCGCGTGCTTGCGACGCGCGGCGCGAACGAAGTGCAGGTTGAAGCCGGTCCGACGCTGTGCGGTGCGCTGTTCAGCGCAGGACTGGTCGACGAACTGTTGCTCTATGTCGCGCCGGTACTGCTCGGCGAGGCGGCAAACCCTTTACTTTCGTTGCCCCCGCTGAACGAGATGGGGGCGCGATGGAATTTGCATGTGATCGAGCAGCGTTCCGTCGGTGACGACCTGAGATTGCTGTTGAGACCAGGGCGGTCGACGTAGTTTTCCGGCGCGTGCACAAATGTTCGTCGTCCCGGTGTTCAGTGGGGCAACGAAGTTTTTTTCAAATGGAGGGTGCATGTTCACCGGAATCATCCAGGCGATTGGCCGCATCGCAACGCGTGAGCCGCGTGGCGCTGACGCGCGCCTCGTCATCGACACAGCAGCGCTCGGTCTCGGTGATGTCGCCATCGGCGACAGCATTGCGGTGGGCGGCGTATGCTTGACTGTAGTCGCGCTCGATGGCACGTGCTTCAGCGCCGATGTCTCGGCGGAAACCCTCGCGTGCACCACGCTCGGCCAGCTGTGCAACGGCGTTCCAGTCAACCTCGAAAAGGCGCTGCGTCTCGCCGATCGGCTCGGCGGCCATCTGGTATCCGGCCATATCGATGGCGTCGGCCATGTCGTCGGTATCGATGATGATGGCGCGTCGCAGCGCTGGACCTTCCGCGCGCCCGCTGCGGTGGCGCGCTACATCGCGGTCAAGGGCTCGATCTGCATCGACGGGACCAGCCTGACCGTCAACGAGGTTGTAGGCGACACCTTCGGCGTCACCCTGATTCCGCACACACTCGGCATGACCACGTTCGGCGCGCGAAGGGCCGGCGATGCGGTCAACCTCGAAGTCGATCTGGTCGCGCGCTACGTGGAGCGTTTGTACGCTGAACGCGGCAATGGAGACCCAGCATGAGTTTTGCGACTATCCCCGACATCCTCGCCGACATTCGCGCCGGCCGCATGGTCGTCATCGTCGACGATGAGGATCGCGAAAACGAAGGCGATCTGATCATGGCCGCAGAAAAAACGCGGCCGGAGGACATCAATTTCATGGCGCGCGAGGGCAGGGGACTGATCTGTCTGTCGATGACACGCGCGCGCTGCCGCCAGCTCGGTCTCAAGCCGATGGTCGACACCAATACCTCGCCGCATCACACCAATTTCACCGCGTCGATCGAGGCCGCGGAAGGCGTGACCACCGGCATTTCCGCGTACGACCGCGCGCATACGATCCGCACGGCGGTGCGCCCCGACGCGCGCCCCGAGCACATCGTGCAGCCGGGGCATATCTTTCCGTTGACCGCGCAGCCCGGCGGCGTACTCGCGCGTGCCGGGCACACCGAGGCGGCCTGCGACCTCGCCGCGCTGGCTGGGCTGGAACCGGCCGGCGTGCTGGTCGAGGTGTTGAGTGAGGACGGCACGATGGCGCGCCGTCCCGAACTGGAACGGTTCGCGGCGAAACATGGCCTCAAGCTCGGCACGATCGCCGACCTGATCCGCTACCGCCTGGAAACCGAGAAGACCGTTGAGCGCGTGCACGAGGGCGAGGTCGATACCGAGTTCGGCCGTTTCCGTCTGATCGCTTATCGCGACATGCTCGCACGCGAACTGCATTTCGCACTGGTGCGCGGGCGCATCGACGATGGTGCGCCGGTACTGACCCGCGTGCATGTGCGCAACACGCTGTCGGACGTGCTGCATCTGAAGCGTGACGATCTCGGCTTGACCGTCACTGCCGCGCTGCGCCACATCGCAGCGGAACATCGCGGCGTGGTCGTGGTCCTGGCCGGCGAGGACGCATTGGACACCACGCTCGAGCGCTTGCGCGGCGAGCCGGCCAGCGAGACGCCGTCGAATGCGCAGTGGCGGACGCTCGGACTGGGCGCACAGATCCTCGCCGACCTCGGCGTGCATCGCCTACGCGTGCTCGGCACCCCACGCAAGCTGGTCGGGTTGGCGGGGTTCGGATTGGAAGTCATCGGCTACGAGGATCCGTCGAAAGCCTAGTCGGTGCGTGTGCGGTGTAGCCGCGACGCGTCCGTACCGCAGTTCCACAGCGGGTTTCTACCGCGCCGACCGCCGCAATGGCCCTGTGGGTTAAACTGCGCACCGCGAATTCCGATCCTGCCTGCCCATGCCCACCTACACCGGTGAAGTGCGCCCCGTCGCCGATGCCCGTTATGCCATCGTTGCGAGCCGCTGGAATCCGCGTGTCGTCGATGCCTTGATCGATGGCGCGCTCCACACCCTGCGCGAACACGGTGTCGCCGAGGCTGCGGTCGACCTGATTCGCGTCCCCGGTGCGTGGGAGATCCCGCAGGCCGTCGGGAAACTCGCTGCCAGCGGCGGTTGCGCAGCGATCATCGCGTTGGGCTGCGTCGTGCGTGGCGACACGCGGCATTACGAACAAGTCGCCGATGGCTGCGCGCAGGGTTTGATGCAGGTCGCACTCGAACACCGCGTGCCGATTTTGAACGGCGTGCTCGCAGTCGAACGACACACCGATGCGCAGGCGCGCGCTGGTGGGAAACACGGCAACAAGGGGGCGGATGTCGCGCTCGCCGCATTGGAAATCGCCGATTTGTGGAGACAACTGTGACCAGTCCCGTCCGCCCGGCCCACGGTATCGACCTCGCCGCGCGTTCGCGTGCACGTCGCCGCGCACTGCAGGCGTTGTACGCCTGGCAACTCAGCGGCAACCGGATCGAAAGCGTCATCGACGAATTTCGCCACGAACAGGACATGCAGATCGCCGACCTTGCCTATTTCGAGGACATCGTGCGCGGCGTCGAGCGTAGCCAGGTCGAACTCGACGCCGCGATCGTGCCGTTCCTCGATCGCGAGATCATGCGCGTCGATCCGATTGAGCGCGCGGTACTGCGCATCGCCGCGTATGAACTACGTGATCGCATCGACGTGCCGTATCGCGTCGTCATCAACGAAGCGGTCGAGACGACCAAGCGCTTCGGCTCCGAACACGGCCACACCTACGTCAACGGCGTACTCGATAAACTCGCCGGCGTGTGGCGCGCAACCGAATATGCGTCTGCGCGCACCTGAGGCGCGCGGCGCCCGTTGACCGAAGCAGGAGTCGGCGTGGTGGCAGAATTCGATTTAATCGAAATCATCCGCGCGCACTGTGCAGTCGTGCGCGTCGACGTGCGCCTGGGCATCGGCGATGACGCCGCAATTCTCGGCGTGCCGCCGGGCCACGATCTGATCGTCAGCACCGACACGCTGGTCGCTGGCGTGCATTTTCCGCTACAGACCAGCGCGCGCGATCTTGGCTGGAAATCGCTCGCGGTCAATCTCAGCGACCTCGCCGCGATGGGGGCCTCGCCGGCGTGGGCGCTGCTCGCGCTGACCTTGCCGCAAGCCGATCGCGCATTCGTCGAGGGGTTTGCCGAAGGCTTCGCTGAGCTTGCCGCGCAGCATCACGTGGCCCTGGTCGGCGGCGATACCACCAGCGGCCCGCTCTCAATCACCGTGGTCGTGCACGGATTCGTATCGACCGGGCACGCATTGCGACGTGACCGGGCGCAAGTCGGCGACGCGGTCTTCGTAACCGGCACGCTTGGCGACGCGGCCGCCGGCTTGCGCTGTGTCAACGTGCGCGATTCGCGCGCTGATGCGCT
>JBDTWV010000226.1:0-5132 GCA_040006495.1 Dokdonella sp. | reverse complement strand
CGCTCGCCTTTGGCAACGGCGCCGCAGCGGAATTCTCGACCGGTTTGGAAAACGCCGGACTGGCCAGTGCCATCAGCGCGAGGATCAACAACAACTTCCGCATGGTATCTCCGAGAATTCCCGAGTTGCGGCGGCGCCGCGTAAAATTTTGGATCAAGCAACTTGCACGAAGCCCGCCGCATGTGCCATTTCATCGGCATGGTACGACGAACGCACCATCGGCCCCGACGCGACGTGTTGAAAGCCGATCCGGTAGCCGAGTTCCTCGAACGCCTTGTATTCGTCGGGCGTCCAGTAGCGCAGTACCGGGTGATGATGCGCGGTCGGCTGCAGATACTGGCCGATCGTGACCATATCGACAGCATGCGCACGCAGATCGTTCAACGTTTCCTCGACCTGCTCGAAGGTTTCGCCGAGGCCGAGCATGATGCCTGACTTGGTCGGAATATCCGGATGTTGCCGCTTGAAGCGCTGCAGCAGATCCAGCGACCAGTCGTAATCGGCGCCCGGACGCACTTCGCGATACAGCGCGCGCGGCGTCTCCAGGTTGTGGTTGAACACATCGGGTGGACTGGCGGCGAGTGCTTCAAGCGCACGCTCCATGCGCCCCTTGCCGCGGAAATCCGGGGTCAGGATCTCGATTTTGATCGAAGGACTCTCGAAGCGTACCGCGCAGATGCAGTCGGCGAAATGCGACGCGCCACCATCGCGCAGGTCATCGCGATCAACCGAGGTGATCACGACGTAGCGCAGGCCCATGTCGCGGATCGTGCCGGCCAGGTGCGCCGGTTCCAATGGATCGGGCGGCTTCGGGCGGCCATGTGCGACGTCGCAGAACGAACAACGACGGGTGCAGACTTCGCCCAGGATCATGAAGGTCGCGGTGCCCTTGCCGAAACATTCGTGAATGTTCGGGCACGAGGCTTCCTCGCATACCGTGACCAGGCGATTCTCGCGCAGCTTGGCCTTGAGTTTGGCGACCGCATTGCCGGGAGGAATGCGCACGCGGATCCACGACGGCTTGCGCAACATGGGCGCTTCGGCGAACGCAGCGCGATTGCGCGCGATCTTGTCTTCGCCGAGCTGTTTTTCAGCGACAGCGGTGTCGACGACGGCGAGCGGTATGGTCTTCAGATCGATCATGCGGATTCGACGACGCGCGCGGCGTCGTCCTGGTCGGAAAGGCGGAGTGGCGAATCGGATATTTCAGGCAACAGTCCGAACTGGCGTGCCAGTTCGTCGATCAGGACGGCTTCTACTGCAAGAACCGACCCCGGACCGCCCAAGTCTAGCACCTGGGTGACCGCCAAACCCTGATAACCACACGGATTGATGCGCTGGAACGGCTCCAGATCCATGGCCACATTGAAGGCCAGACCGTGAAATGAACAACCGCGACGAATGCGCAGACCGAGCGCGGCAACCTTGGCATTGCCGACATAGACGCCGGGCGCGCCATCCCGGCGCTGCGCGACGATGTTCCAGGTATCGAGCGTATCGATGATCGCCTGCTCGATCCGGTTGACCAGTTCGCGCACGCCGATCCCAAGCCGGCGCAGGTCGAGCAACGGATACGCAACGATCTGGCCAGGCCCGTGATAGGTCACTTGGCCGCCGCGATCCACTGGAACCACCGGGATGTCGCCCGGCATCAGCACGTGTTCCCACTTGCCGGCTTGGCCGAGGGTAAACACGCGCTCGTGTTCGAGTACCCATAGCTCATCGGGCGTACCCGGCCCGCGTGCGTCGGTGAATGCCTGCATCGCGTGCCAAACCGGCGCGTAGGGCTGCAGGCCTGGCGGCCGGCGGACCTGCAACGACCGGGTTTCTGGATTCGCGGATAGGGAATCGATGCTCACGTCCGTTGTTTCTTTCCAGCTATTCCGATTCCCGGTTCCCGGTTCTCCATTTTCCGCCTAAAGCGTCCAGCGAATATCCGGATCGGCACGCAACGCAGCGTGTGCCTCGTCATATTTTTCGCGACTCGGACAGGTGAAGCTGACCGCGATCGAAACGTAGTTGCCTTCGCGCGACGGACGCACCGTGACCATGCCGGCCAGCACGCTGAGGCCAACGCTCTCGATCAGCGCCGGCACTTTTTTCTCCAGCTCCGCTGCAGCGCTGCCCATCGCGGTGATCTCGAAGACGCCCGGAAACTGGAAGCCCTGCTCAGGATTCTGTGCCTGAATACCTTCGAGATCTTTCATGCGTCAATTGCCCTTGGGTGCCGCCGACACGGTGCCGCCCGGATCGCCCTTGAACCACATCCAGGCGCTATCGGACAGGCGTTTGAAGAAGCCGCCTTCCGCGCCATCGGCGAGCGCGATCAACGGCCGTTCCAGCAAAGTCTTGCCATCGAGTTGCACTTTCAAGGTACCCACCTGCTTGCCCTTGGCGATCGGCGCGATCAGCCGCGATGGCATGTCGAGACTGGCCTTGAGGTCAGCGTAGCGGCCACGCGGGAACGTGACCAGCACGTCCTCGGCAACCCCGAGCGGCACATTCACCGCTTCGCCTTTCCACAATTCGGGCGTCGCCAGTGGCTTGTTCGCCTCATACAGCTTGTGGGTCTCGAAGAAGCGGAAACCGTAATTGAGCAAGGCCTGGTTGTCATCGGCGCGCAGCTTCTCGCTCGGCGCGCCCATCACCACCGCAATAAGGCGCTGGTCGCCGCGCTTGGCCGAGGTCGCCAGGCAGTATCCCGCCTCCGAGGTGTGCCCGGTCTTGATCCCGTCGACGCTCGCGTCGCGCCACAGCAGCGTATTGCGGTTGTGCTGCTTGATCCCGTTCCACTCGAATTCCTTGATCGCGTAGATCTTGTACTCGTCCGGGTAGTCGTGGACCACCGCGCGTGACATCAGCGCGACGTCGTGCGCGGTCATATAGTGATCCGGGTTGGGCAGGCCGCTTGCGTCGACGAAATGTGAACCGGTCATGCCGAGCCGGGCAGCGTATTGGTTCATCAGCAGCGCGAAGGTGTCCTCGGAACCGGCCGTGTGTTCGGCCAACGCAATCGCCGCGTCGTTGCCGGACTGGATGATCATCCCGTACAGCAGATCCTTCAGTGGCACCTTGCTGTTGAGCTGCAGGAAGCTGGTTGAGCCGTCGGTGCCGGCTCCACCGGAGCGCCACGCGCGCTCGCTGATGAAGACCGGGTCGTCGAGATGGATCTTGCCGTGCGCCAGTTCAGCCGAGACCACGTATGAAGTCATCACCTTGGTGATCGAGGCTGGCGCCACGCGCAGGTCCGGATTGTTGCTCGCGAGTACCTGGCCCGTCGCGTAATCCATCAGCACCCAGCTCTTTGCGTCAATCGCGGGCGGAGGTGGGGTCGGACCTGTGCCTGCGCCCGGCACTGGCAGCGCGTCGTTCCTGCGCACCGGTTCGGGCGTCGGCAGGTTCGGATTTGCGGTGACTGGAGCGGTTTCCGCCGTCGGTGTAGTCACCGCAGGCGTCGGTGCCGTCGCGGGCGCCGCTGTTTGGGCTGTGGCCGGCTGCACGGCGGGTTGCGGGTGATGCGTCTTGGTGCGCGCGTCGATGCTGGCGCTGGCAAACACAAGGACGATGAGGGCGGCAAAAACGGAAAGCTTCATTGCGGGGATCGAGTCCTGCTGTGGATCAAGTGCACAATTGTCGCAGAGCGAGCTGCTCAAAACATCACGTTTCCGGTATACGCACCATCCCGGTATGCCTTGCATTCATTCCACAGGCACGCTGCAATATGCGCCATCAGCGCTCGATCGTGACGCGCGGCGTACCGAGCCCGAGACGTTCGATGCGCGCAGTCAACTGATCCGCTGCGGCGACATCGCCAAGCGGGCCGACGCGCACCCGGTGCACGGTGCGGCCATCGACGGCGACCGATTCGATATCCACGTGATCGAGCCCAGCACGCTTTGCATTTGCCAGCGCGCGTTCGGCATTGTCGCGATCTCCGAAAGCGCCGAGCTGAAGATAGATGTGTGGCGCCGTGCGCGCCGCGACAGCGCGCGACGGGGCCGTCACCGGCGCGGCGATCGGTTGCGGCACGGCTGCGCTGCGCGACCGCGGCGGATCGTCCGGATGCGCCGGGTCAATCGCGCGCACTTCGACCACTGCGGTCCCTTTCGGCCACACGCCGATCTTGACCGCTGCCGCATACGACAGATCGATGATGCGGTTCTCGTGAAACGGGCCGCGATCGTTGATGCGCACGATCACGCTCTTGCCGTTGTCGAGATTGGTCACTCGTGCATAACTCGGCAAGGGCAATGTCTTGTGCGCGGCGCTGAACGCGTACATGTCGTACGGCTCGAACGACGAGGTCATGTAGCCGTGGAACTTGTTGCCATACCACGACGCGATGCCTTTTTCGTCGTAGCCGCGTACATCGGCAAGCACGTGATAGGTGCGCCCGAGCACGCTGTAAGTGTCTTTGTTGCCGTATCGCGAACGCGGCTCGGCCCTGGGCACCGGCTCGGGAATCTTGCTGACATCGATCGGCGGCGCGACCGGCCCGTTGTCGCTGTTTTGCCTATAGCGATCCGATTGCGCACGCGAGGTGTCGTCCTGCGATCGAGCTGCATCGCGCTTGTTCGGCGCCGCCGGCGCGCGCGAATCAGGGCGCGGTGGCGGATGGCTCGCGCAGGCTGCCAAGAGCAGGCAAAGCCCCAGACCCGCGAGCGCACGCAAACTTTTCACGGCGTCGCAGGCGCGCCCGCGGCGATCGCCTGGGCAAGTTGCCAGACCGCCATCGAATACAGCGGGCTCTTGTTGTAGCGCGAGATCACCTGAAAGTTCTTGAACGTGAGCCAGTATTCGGGCCCGCGCTCGCCTTCCAGCGTCAGCAGTGTCGCGGCCAGTCCTGCAGCGACACGTTCAGTCGGCGCGTAGCCCCAGGCTTCCATCTGCTCGATCGGATAGAGCGGCTCCAACCCCTGCGGCGACAGCGGGTGCAGTTGCCCGGCCGGCTGCGCGCGCACGGTGACCGGTTGGCCGGACTGCCAGCCGTGTTCCCGAAAATAGTTGGCGATGCTGGCGGTGATGTCGGGCAACGAATTCCACAGGTCAATGCGGCCGTCGCCATCCTCGTCCTTGGCCCAGTTGGCCACACTGGTCGGCATGAACTGACCCCAGCCCATTGCACCCGCGTA
>JBDTWV010000225.1:0-5138 GCA_040006495.1 Dokdonella sp. | reverse complement strand
AGCTTTTTGGCTACGAAGCAGGAGCCTTTACCGGAGCGACCAAGTCCAAGCCCGGTCTGTTCGAACTGGCAAATAAGGGAACTCTTATGCTCGATGAGATCGGCGAGATGAGTCCACAGATGCAAGCCAAGCTGCTCCACGTCTTACAGGATGGGACCTTCTGCCGGCTGGGCGCACGATCAGCCTCCCGGGTCGATGTTCGCGTGATTGCGGCGACCAACATCAATATGCAGGATGCAATTGCGGAGAAGCGCTTCCGTGAAGATCTCTTTTACCGCTTGAATACCCTGACTATTACTATTCCTCCGCTTCGCGAACGCCGTGAAGAGATCCCTCTGCTGATGAAAGAGCTATTCCGCAGGGGAGCGCTGGAGTTGGGGCAGTCTCCTATGTTTCCTGAGCGACTCGTTGCCGCGGCTCAGGAATATCTCTGGCCGGGTAATCTTCGCGAGCTGCGCAACTTCGTTACGCGCACCCTCATCCTCAGAGATGAAGAAGCTGCCTACAATTACCTTCGGACCAAGGCAAAGTTCTGTGTGTCGGTCGCTTCTCTCGAAGAGGCCTCTGCCGAAGTCCCGGCAAAGAAGTCGCCCGCCGCTTTGGGCATGAAGGACGCAGTCAACATTGTCAAGAACGAGACAGAAATCCGGATGCTTCAGGATGCGTTGTCCGCTTCGGGATGGAATCGTCGAAGAGCCGCAACGAACCTGAATATCAGCTATCGCACTCTTCTCTACAAAATTCAGCAGCACGGGCTGAGCGCATAAATTGCTGGTTGTGCGTGCTCTGAACACAGCAGTGTACATGCAAAAACAGCAACCCTGACACCCCTTTCTACGAAGCCAGACTCCGAATTGCATCACCCGCAGATCCCATCATCTTTCAGAATCTCGAAGAACTCGACACGAAACCGTTCTGGCGTGTGGGTATCCCTCTGGAATGATGCGGATTTAATACACTCGTGTGATCCCTTAGAGGTTTCCGAATAGAAGTGGCGCTGAAAACTTAAGCGAGTAGAAATGGTGAGATTTATATGGTTGGCCCTGGTAGAGACTTTCGAACTTTTCGTCCTTCTGATCAGAAGATTGATCCTCATTTGGTGGTTAATAAATCGGTACCGGGGAGGCGATCCGCTACTTGAGGTGCAATCGTGTAGTTTGATGCGAGGCCGTCGGTGATTCGATTCCATCGCTAGTAGGCATAGAATCAATAACTTACAAGCCTCTGACCAGCGATTACATTCTAAAACGTCCCAATCGCGTGGTGGAGTCTCGTCAATTCCCATGCCTTGGATTGTCAAAAAAAGATCAGGATGTAGTCGGAATGGCACTCTGCCTCGCGACTTGCGTGTCCGGAACGGCGTTGGTGCAGTGACAGATGGCCTATGCGCTAGCTGATGTGATGTTTATCAAGGCGTTCCGGAACACATTCGTCCAACAACTCTAAGTTCGTCGCCATAACCTGGGGAAGATGGATGACATGATTCCGAAGACACCCCCGACCCGTATCAGGCACCCAGAAGTACCCTCTCGATAGAAATACACGCTCTATACAACAGCCCCAAACAAACGACCCCTGAGATCAGAGTGTCTCTAATGGGCAGTCCTGGCAATGGATGTGGAATGCTGGCTTCGAGCACGGGCGATCAACTCAAGGGCGGCTTGGGTTACGGGGTCATCCGGCTTAAGCGCCTTCGCGGCCAGCAGTTCCTTTTCGCCGTCGTCGAGGTTGCCAGCCTGGCAGTCGATGATGCCCAGTTTTCTGTGAAGGTCGGCCTTTGCCGCGCAATCACCGCACGCGCCGATTGCTTCTTTCAACTGCCGGATCGCTTCGGGCCAGTCGTGAGCGGAGGCCGCTTCAACACCGTTGTTTGCAAGGGTGTCCGCGCGGTCCAGGATGCGCCGCTCTTTCTGAACGGCGTTGAAGCGCGCCATCAACTGCTCCGATTCAGCTTGATCGGTCGATCGCAACGCGCTCGCCAGACTGATCAGCGCTTGGCTAAACTTTGGATCGATCGCTATCGCCTTCCGCCAGGCCACCAGCGCTTTCGCGGTCTCAGACGTCTGCTCAAGCGATTGGCCAAACAGATACCAGGCCATGACGTTGCTCGGCTGTAGTTTGACAGTCTCTTCAAGAAGACTGGCTGCAAGCTTATACTTGCCCTCCTGCTTGTCGATGAGGGCAAGAAAATATCGTGGCCCGGGGAATCCTGCATCGAGTCGGCTGGCGGTTTCGAACTCAGGCTGCGCTTCGTTGCTGCGGCCCAGATCGTACAGAATCCGCCCACGGTAGAAATGGGCAGCGGCGGATTGCGGAGCCAGGCGAACTGCCTCAGTGGTTTGCACCAAGGCCTCCGGCAAGTTGTAACTGTCGGCGAGCGCAAGCGCCAGGTTCAGACGTGCCACGGCCAGATTGGGCGCCAGATCGACGACCTTCCGCAGCAGCGCGATCCCGTCGCTCGTCTTGCCCATTTGCACTTTTGCTTTTCCAACGGTCGACAATGTGGCGGGATCCTTTGGCGCCAGGGTGACCGCTGCGTCTAGCTCTTTCTCCGCGTCAGATTTTCTGTTCTGCTGGGCAAGAATCAAGCCCAGGTTCAAGTGGCCTTCCTTATATTTCGGATTATCTTCAAGAGCCTGACGAAGCAATCTCTCGGCCGATACGAAATCACCCTTCTTGGCGTAAAGCATCGCCAGATTTCCGCGCGCCTCCACGAGTTCAGGTTCCAGCTCAAGCGCGGATTCAAGCCACTGCTGCGCGGATTGCAGATTACCTTCCGCCAACTCCAGGCTGCCTAATTCGGCCCTGATATTGGCCAGCTTCGGGTTGATGTCGATCGCCTTGCGAAGAGCGTCCTCAGCGCCCTTCGTATCGTGCAGCGCTTCAAGCGCGAGCGCGAGATTATAGGCTGTCCAGGCGTTGTCCGGATTCTCTTCGAGCATGTGGCGATAAATCGGCGCAGCCTCTGCCGCCTTGCCGGATTGCAGCAGGTCATTCGCCTTGGTCCCCTCGGATGCCAGTTGGCTATTCAGGAATTCCTTGCCTTGCTCTTTCCGCATCTGCTCTACAATCTGCGCCGCCTGCTGGGTTTGACCAAGCGAGCGCAGCACGGCCACGAGTTGGAACTGGGCCGACCGATCTCCGGGTTTGAGCGCGACGGCTTTCTGCAACTGCGGCAGGGCCTGAGCGGGCTTTTCCAGGCGCGCCAACACGAGTCCGAACTGATAGCGAGCTTCAAAATCATCGGGCGCTCTGGCCTCTCCAAGCTCAAGTTCCGGCTCTGCCTTTGCGTAATCGCCCAACTGCTGGTACACCGTGCCAAGCATGACGTGAGCCGAGGGATCGTTCGGTTTCCGGCGCACGTAATCGCGGGCGGGCGCAAGCGCCTCGGCGTAGGCGGATGCATCGATGAGCGCCTTGACCTCGGCAGCCAGCGCGACCACATCGTTGGAATTCCGGCGGGTCACCTCCTTGTATTGATCCGCGGCCTCGCGATCGCGGCGCTCGTTTGCGTAGATGTTGCCAAGAGTAAAGTAGGCGGCCGTCATGTCGGGATGGCTCTTGAGCAAATCCGTTACAAGCCGAATCGCGTCAGCCACCCCAGCGCCATCCAGGGCCGGCAGCCCATTGGCCTGCCTGGCCTTGGCAGCCTTATAGGTCGCGGTTGCCAAAGCGAGCTGCAGATCCGGAGCGTCCGGTTGAATCCGGAGAGCCTGCCGCCAGGAATCCATGGCAGCCGCGTATCGTCCCTGCTTCACCAGAACTTGTGCCATCCCGTCTAAGGCGCAGACTAATTGCGGGTTCGCTGCGAGCGCTTTACGAAATTCAGGTTCAGCCTCGGCGGGATCGGTCAACGCTGAGCCCAGCGCACAACGAGCCTGCAACAACCTGGGATCGTATTGCAGCGCCAGCCGGAACTCGCTGATTGCTTCGGTCGGCTTCTCCTGACTTTGCCGAACAAGCCCGAGATCAAAATGCGCTTCCGCCGACTTTGGCTCCAGACGCAAGGCCTGCTTGAACGCCGCCACAGCGCAGTTCAGATCGCCCTTTTCGGCGAACCAGGCACCCACCGCGTCATAGACTCTTGCAGGCGGTGTTCCAACCGGCGCGTGCACAGCCGATGCCGGCGGTTTGCAGGTACTCGGCAGTTGCGCCGAGGCCTGTGAGCCGACAAATAGTAGAAATGCGCCACAGCAAATAAGTGATCGCTTCATGATGGATCCGCTCTGACTATCATTCCACCTCGTCCCACTCCATTGCTACTTGCCATTGCGGGGCTCGGTCACTTCGAGCACGCGGTCCGCAGCCTCATTGTGCAATAACTGGCGGATACCCGATGGCCAGCGGATCTCGATTTCCTTCATCACGCGCGAACTGCCCAGCCCGAAATGGACGCGTGGGTCGCTCGATGCGGCATAACCAGTGCTGGTTGTCGCTTCGTTGTAAAGCATTCTGCCATCATCGGTGATGATCCGGATTTGCGCGCCAATCCCCATCCGGTTGCTTTTCGTCCCGGTAAGTTTGAGCAGTACCCAGTGATTGCGTGTCTCGGTGATGTTGCGGAACACGCTGACCGGGGCACCCAGAGCGGTCACGACGAGATCCATCCGTCCGTCGTTGTTCAAATCTCCGTACGCGAGTCCCCGGTGCGGTCGTGGCCGGGTGAAATCGGTCCCGGTAGAAGCGCTCACATCTTCAAACTTCCCGTTCCCGAGATTGCGGAAGACGGAGTTCGGTTCGGCATAACGAAAATGATTGGAGATTTGCTCGATGTTGTCCAGCACATTGCTGCGGGCCACCACCAGGTCCTTCCAACCGTCGTTATCGAGATCGACAATCCCGTTCGACCAGCCGGACATTGGCCTGGTCAGATTCGCGAGTCGGCTTTCCTGGCTCGCATTTCGAAACTGTCCTTTGCCTTTATTCATGAACAATGGGAACGTTTCGTTTTCGATCGCGGTATGCCAGATGTCGGGTAAGCCATCGTTGTTCAAATCCCGGAAGTCAGCGCCCATACCTGCAAGGGCCGTCCCCTCGTCGTTGAAGGCCACACCCGCCTGAAAACCGACCTCTTCAAATCGCTTCCCTCCGAGATTGTGAAACAGCTGGTTTCCGTGACGCACCGTGGTGACGAAAAG
>JBDTWV010000224.1:0-5169 GCA_040006495.1 Dokdonella sp. | reverse complement strand
TCAAGGGTTCGTTCGGCATCATCGACGAAACCGACGACACCCACGGCCCCGAGGCGAGCACCACTGGCATCTGCCTCGTACCGAGCATCGAAGCGCTGTTCTGGATCATGCGCAAGATCGGCTTCGCGCGCGTCGAACTGGTGCCGCCACCGGAAAATGCGTACGAGCAGTTGCGCTACGGCAAGCGCGTGATGGTCGTCGGCTACGTCGAATAGCCGACCGAGCTCATTCCTCAGCGCACGCCGGTCTCGTTGCGCGCGATCACGAGGCGCTGGATTTCGCTGGTGCCTTCGTAGATTTCCGTGATCTTGGCATCACGGAAATAGCGCTCCAGCGGCATTTCCTTCGAATAGCCCATGCCGCCGTGGATCTGCACGGCCGCGTGGGTGATGAACATCGCCGCTTCCGAGGCGTACAACTTCGCGACCGCTGCCTCCGTGCTGAAGCGGCCGCCATTTTTGTCCGCCTCGCCCTTGGCAAATGCGGCACGCAACACCAGCAGGGTGGCCGCGTCGAGTCGACACTTCATGTCGGCGATCTTCGACTGGATCATCTGGAACGAACCAATCGGCTGGCCGAACGCCTTGCGCTCGCGCACCCAGACAAGGCTCGCCTCATACGCGGCGCGTGACAGACCGATCGCCTGCGATGCGATCCCGATGCGGCCGGCGTCGAGCACGCCCATTGCAATGCCGAAGCCCTTGCCTTCAGCGCCGAGCAGATCCGCTGCCGGGCATACATAGTCGGCGAACTCGATCTCGCAGGTCGCCGAGGCGCGGATGCCGAGCTTGGGTTCGGTCTTGCCGGCGTGGAAGCCCGGACGCGCGGTGTCGATGATGAACGCGGATACGCCCTTGGCGCCAATGCCCGGTGTGGTGAGCGCGAACAGCACGATGTACTTCGCGACCGGACCGGAGGTGATCCAGCTCTTCTTGCCGTTGATGATGAAGTCGCCATCGACATTCTTCGTGGCGCGCGTGTGCATCGCCGAGGCGTCGGAACCGGACTGTGGCTCGGTCAGCGCATACGCGCCGATCGCCTCGCCGGTCGCGATCGCGCGAACGTATTTCTGCTTTTGCTCCTCGGTGCCGTACGTGAGGATGCCATTGCAATACAGCGAATTATTGACCGACATGATGGTCGAATGCGCGCAATCGGCGGTCGCGATCTCGATCATCGCCAGCGCGTACGCGATCGTGTCCATGCCGGCGCCGCCGTATTCCTCCGGTACCTCGATACCCATCAGGCCGAGCTGGCCCATTTCGCGAATGTTGGCCAGCGGAAACTCGCCGGACTGGTCGAATTCAGCCGCAACCGGCGCGATGCGCTTCTGCGCGAAATCGCGTGCAATGGCCTGGATCGAGAGTTGGTCGTCGGTATAGCGGAAATCCATGGAAGATCCTCGGAACGTAGGCAGTCGGCGATTTTATCGCGTGATCCGCCTCTGCGTCGAAAAATCGCAGGGTTTCGTACGCAGGCGCTGACCGAGCAGCCACGGCAGCAACGCTGCCTCGGCATAGGCACGCGACCAGATCACGTGTTTTTCGCCTGCGTACTCGGTATAGCGCGGCGTGCCACCCATGGCGCGCAGCCCACGTACGACCGCACGCGAGCCGACCATGGCGCCGTCGTAACCGGTTTCGACATTGGTGTCGTCGTCGTCCGCACCGTGGAAAATCCACTGCGGAACATCGCGGATCGATCCAAGTCCCGCCAACTCAGTCATGCCGGACATCGGCACGCCGGCAGCAAAGCAACGCGGATACGCTTTCAGAGTATCCCAGACACCGGTGCCGCCATCGGAAATTCCAGTCAGATAGATCCGCCACGGGTCGATCGGCCAGCGTTCGATTGCATCGCGCACAATGGCCATGACGCGATCCGGCGGCCAATACGCATCGGTTGTCTGCGGTGCGATGTAGACCAACGGAACGTGCCCGTCACGCGCAGCGTCGACGAGCTCCAACGAGCCATTGCCATAGCCGGCAAGCTGCGATTCGTTGTCGGTGCCATCCTGCCAGTCGCCGTGCAGGAACACGATCAATGGCAGCAGTTCGTGGTCGCGCCGACCATCCGTCATCACCGCGCGATACGGAACATGCAGCGCATCGGACGTCCAGAACTTTCCGAGTTCCGAATCCTCCACCGCAGCGGTTGATGCCGACATGCTGACGAGGCCGACGATCCACAGCATCGCGCAGCGCTGCAGCAGCGTCAAAAAGGAAAATCCATACATGAGCGAAGGATACCTTTTCAGGCTGGCGCGGCCCACCGCCACCATTGACGCCGCCCGATCGCATCGCTACGCTGCTCATACATCTCTCAATCAAGATGAAAGGATACATATTGGATCTCGCCGCGACCTCGGCGCTGCTCAGGTTGCTTTCGGACCCGACCCGCGTGCGCCTGTTAGCCCTGCTCGAACGTGAAGAACTCACCGTCGCCGAGCTTTCCTCGGTCTTGCGCCTGGCCCAGCCGCGCGTCTCGACGCATCTGGCGAAGTTGAAGGAGGCTGACCTGGTGCGCGATCGTCGCGCCGGGGTGTCGTCGTACTACCGCTACAACGGCGAGCTCGATATCAAGGAGCGCGCGCTGCTGCATGCATTGAAAGAAAGCGTAGACGATCAGATGCTGCGCGACGATGAACGGCGACTGCCCGCCGCGCTCGCCAAACGTGCCCGCGCCGAAGGCTGGGCGGACACTGTCGCTGGCGATATGGAACGCCACTATTCCCCGGGGCGTACCTGGGAAACACTTGCACGCGGCATGACCCAGCTCGTCGAGACCGGCGACGTACTCGATGTCGCATCCGGCGATGGCGTGCTCGCCGAGCTGCTCGCGCCGCATGCGCGCTCGATTGTCTGCGTGGATGCCAGCGAACGCGTCGTCGATGCGGCCCGCAAGCGCCTGCAATCGTTTCCAAATGTCGACGTACGCACCGGCGACATGCACGCCCTGGATTTTCCGACGGCGAGTTTCGATCTCGTTCTGCTGATGCACGCACTGACCTACAGCGAAAAGCCGGCTGCCGTGATCAATGAGGCGACTCGCGTACTGCGCCGTGGTGGCCGTCTGCTCGCCGCAACGCTGGGGCGCCATGCACATCGCACCGTAGTCGAGCCATTCGAGCACCGCAATCTTGGTTTCACCATCGATCAACTGCGCGAGTTCGCACGCAACTCGAAACTCGAGGTCATCGCTTGCGAGCGCCTGACCCGCGAACGCCGCCCTCCGCATTTCGAAGTACTCAGCCTGCTTGCGAGGAAGCCATGAGTCGCCGTCGCAACCCGCATTTCGCACTTCCATTCTGGAAACCGTCATGAGCCACGAGCTCCCTTACCTGCATCCGGAGCGCGTCGCAGCGATGCTCGACGCACTCGCGCATCGCATCCTCGTCATCGACGGCGCGATGGGGACGATGGTGCAAAGTTACACATTGGAAGAGCCCGACTACCGTGGCGAGCGGTTTGCGCACGGATTCGACACCCAGCATGAACCGTCGCGTGATCCCGACGTGCAACCGGGCCACGACCTCAAGGGCAACAACGATCTGCTTACGTTGACACGGCAGGACATCATCGGGGCGATCCATACCGCTTATCTTGATGCCGGTGCAGATCTGGTCGAGACCAACACGTTCAATTCGACCTCGGTCAGCCAAGCCGACTACCACCTCGAACACGTGGTGCGCGAACTCAATCGCGAGAGCGCGCGCCTCGCCCGCGACTGTTGCGATGCCGCCACGTCCAGGACGCCGGACAAACCGCGCTTCGTGATCGGCGTAATCGGCCCGACCAGCCGCACCGCATCGATCAGTCCGGACGTCAACGATCCGGGGTTCCGCAATACCAACTTCGAGGAACTGCGCGTGGCGTATCGGGAAGCCGTCGCTGGCCTGATCGATGGCGGCGCCGACACGATCATGGTCGAGACGATCTTCGACACCTTGAACGCGAAGGCCGCCCTGTTCGCAATCGAAGAGGAATTCGAGGAACGCGGCGGGCGCCTGCCGGTGATGATCTCCGGCACGATCACCGACCGTTCCGGCCGCACCCTGTCGGGACAGACCGCGGAGGCATTTTACGCGTCGGTCGGGCACGGCCAGCCATTGTCGGTTGGCCTTAACTGCGCGCTCGGCGCGAAGGAGTTGCGCCAATACGTCGACGTGTTGGCGCAAATCGCCGATGGCTACGTGAGCGCGCATCCGAACGCGGGATTGCCCAACGCATTCGGTGAGTACGACGAAACGCCCGAAGACATGGCCGCCATGATCGGCGAGTTTGCGCGCAGCGGACTGGTCAACCTGGTCGGCGGTTGCTGCGGGACGACGCCAGCGCATATCCGCGCGATTGCCGACGCGGTCGCCGGAGTGGCGCCGCGCGCGCTGCCGCGCTCCGCCAATATCGCCGCGTGATCTATTACTCGTCATTCCGGCCCGAGCCGGAATCCAATTTTCGGCGTCAGTAGCACCCAATGGATTCCGGCCGACGCCGGAATGACGGAAAAGGAAAACTTTCCAGCATGAACGCATCCGCACGTCACACCCGCCTGTCCGGTCTCGAACCACTGGTTATCACGCCCGAACTGTTGTTCATCAACATCGGCGAGCGCACCAATGTCACCGGCAGTGCTCAGTTCAAGAAGCTGATCAAGGAAGAGCGCTACGACGAGGCGGTCGTCGTCGCGCGCCAGCAGGTGGAGAGCGGTGCGCAGATTCTCGATGTGAACATGGACGAGGGCCTGATCGATTCCGAAAGCGTGATGGTGCGATTTTTGAACCTGATCGCGTCGGAGCCGGATATCGCGCGCGTTCCGGTGATGGTTGATTCGTCGAAGTGGAGCGTGATCGAGGCCGGGCTGCGCTGCCTGCAAGGCAAGGGCATCGTCAATTCGATCTCGCTCAAGGAAGGCGAAGAGGCATTCCTGCAGCAGGCCAAGAAAGTGTTGCGTTACGGCGCAGCAGCGGTCGTGATGGCATTCGATGAACAAGGCCAGGCCGATACCTGCGCGCGCAAGGTCGCAATTTGCACACGTGCCTACACGCTGTTGACTGAGTGCCTGAACTTTCCTCCCGAAGACATCATCTTCGATCCGAATATTTTTGCCATCGCCACCGGCATCGACGAGCACAACAATTACGCGGTCGATTTCATTGAGGCGACGCGAATC
>JBDTWV010000223.1:0-5174 GCA_040006495.1 Dokdonella sp. | reverse complement strand
AGCCGCAGGTCGATGCGCTGCGTCGTGGCGTCGAGATCGTCGTCGCGACTCCCGGCCGCCTGATTGATCATATGGAACGGCGCAGCGTGAACCTGTCGCAGATCGAGGTGCTGATCCTCGACGAAGCCGACCGCATGCTCGACATGGGCTTCCTCCCGGCGATCAAGCGCATCCTCGGCCACCTGCCGAAACAGAACCGCAAAACCTGGCTGTTCTCGGCCACGTTCGCGGCAGAGATCAAGGCGCTGTCCGGGCAGTTCATGCGCGATCCGGTCGAGATCCAGGTTGCCAAGCCGAACAGCGTCGTGGCCACCGTTACCCATCTCATCCATCCGGTCGATGCCGCGCGCAAGCGTGACTTGCTGCTGCATCTGCTGCTCAACGATGCACGCCAGACCCTCGTGTTCGGGCGTACCAAGCACGGTGCGGACAAGCTCACCTCGGCGCTCGAAAAGGCCGGCCTGCGCGCCGCCGCGATCCATGGCAACAAGAGCCAGGCACAGCGCACGCGTGCATTGAAAGACTTCAAGAGTGGCAAGGTCTCGGTGCTCGTCGCGACGGACATCGCCGCACGCGGCCTCGACATCGAGCAGTTGCCGATGGTGATCAACTTCGATCTGCCGATGGTTGCCGAGGACTATGTGCACCGCATCGGCCGTACCGGCCGCGCTGGCGCGGAGGGGCTCGCGATATCGCTGGTCTCGCACGAGGAAGAAGGCTTGCTGCGCGACATCCGCCGCCTGCTCAAGCAGGACATCGCCGTCGAGCCAATCCCGGGTTTCGAACCGTTGCGCCCGCTGCGCCTGGACGATTCGGCACGCGCGCGACCGTCGAACGGTCGCCCGCAGCAGCGTCACGCTCGCCGCCCGCATGTCGGAGGCAATGGCAACGATGCGAGTTCCAGCCGTAACAAGAAGCCGCAACGTCCGGGCGGCAACCAGCGCTTTTCGCGTCCAGCCTAGCCTCCTGCAGTAGCGCTGTGGCCATCCGCCACAGCGCTGCTACACATAACTTTACCTAAGCGACAACGCCGCCCAACACGCAAGCGGCAAAGTCTTCCGGCACGAGCACCCCGCTCGTCTTCCTGGAGACTTTCGCCATGCAACCTTCTTCAAACATCAGATCCTCGTTGCTGCGTCGCTTCGCCCCGCTGGCGCTGGTTACCGGCATCGTTTGCAGCGGCGCCGCTATCGCCTTCGCGCACGGGCCCACAGCTACAGACTCATCACACGGCCCAATCAGCCGTGTGGACGCGCAGGCCCACGTCGAACAGCTGCTTGCCGATGTCCAGGTCACACCCGCGCAAAAGGCGCAGATCGACCCGCTGCTGCAACCGCTGCTCTTCGATTTTGGCGCGATGCACGAACAGATGCGCGATACCCACGCGCAGCTCCTGCAACTGCTCGCCGCCGACCCGCTTGACCGCAGCGCAATTGAGGCCTTGCGCCTCACACACCTCCAGGCAATGGACCAAGCCACGCAGCGGATCGCACGATTGACGGGCGATATTGCGCAGGTATTGACGCCAGCACAGCGCAAGACCCTGGCCGCGAATATCACGCGCCATCAGGCCGCGATGCAGAACTGAAGCGGGCGATTCGCCATCTTGAGGCGGCACCATTACAGTCCATGTCGATATGGCCGAACGCATCCTGATCGTCGAAGACGACGCCCGCCTCGCCGCGATGCTTTGCGAGTATCTCGGCGAAGCGGGCTTTCGCGTGGACGTCGCCGCTCTTGGCAGCGCTGCGCTGGAACGTCTCGCCGCGCAGGTGTTCGATGCGATCGTGCTCGACCTGATGCTGCCAGACATGGACGGCCTCGACGTGTGCCGCCAGTTGCGCGCGAAAACCGACACGCCAGTGCTGATGCTCACTGCGCGCGGCGCCGCGACCGATCGCATCGTCGGCCTTGAGCTCGGCGCCGACGACTACTTGCCAAAGCCATTCGAGCCGCGCGAACTACTCGCCCGTCTGCGCGCAATTTTGCGCCGACACAGCGGCGCGCGCGAAGACAGCCTGCTGCGTTTTGGCCAGCTCGAAATCGACCGTGCTGGACATTCGTTGCGCATCGACGGCAACCTACGCACGGTAACTGGCTACCAGTTCGCCCTGCTGGTCGCGCTGGCCGAGCATGCGGGTCGGGTACTCTCGCGCGAAAGGTTGCTCGATTTGGTGAAAGGCGAGCAACTGGAACTGTTCGATCGCTCGATCGACGTGCATATCTCGCGCATCCGCGCTGCGATCGAGGACGACCCGAAAGCACCGCGGCGTATCATCACCGTGCGCGGCGTCGGCTACGTGTTCGCGCGTGCGCAGGACTGAACGTGTCACGTCTATACCTTAAGTTCTATTTCGCGCTGCTCGGCAGCCTCGCCGTGTTCGCATTCGCCGCAATCGTGGTATGGCATGTCGCGGGTCTTGCCGACGAAGGCGACGACTCCATGCTCAGTCGCGTCGTACAGAACGCGCTGCCGCCGGCGGATGCGCCAGCTGCGCAGCAGCAGGCCGCGTTGCGCGCGCTCCTCACTGGCCTCGATGTGGATGCGCTACTGGTCGCGCCGGATCACACGCACATCGCGACGGTGGGCCACAATATCGACCATGGCTGGGCCATCGACCTTCCCGATGGCCGCCACGTTTTATCGAATCGCCCGCTTAGCGGTCATCCGCAATACATGCTCTTGCTCGTGCTGCTGGTGCTTGCACTCACGGTCGGCGTCGCAGCCTACCCGTTGGTACGCCACATCGCGACGCGGCTGGAGCGGCTGCAAGCCGGAGTCGAGGCGCTCGGCGCGGGTGACTTATCCGCGCGCGTCGCAGTCGAAGGCCACGACGAAGTCGCGCACCTCGCCGCCAGTTTCAATCGCGCGGCAACGCGTATCGATGAACTGGTCGCTGCGCACAAGTCGCTGCTGGCTAATGCGTCGCACGAATTGCGCACACCGCTGACGCGCATTCGTCTGACCGTCGAGCTGATGAAGACGTCCGCCGATCCACAACGCAAGCGCGCTTTGAATCAGGACATCGCTGAGCTGGACCAACTGATCGACGAAATCCTGCTTGCCAGCCGCCTAGACGCAATCACCGAGCCCGACGTTGAAGAAGATGTTGACTTGCTGGCGTTGGCTGCGGAGGAATGTTCGCGCTACGGCGAAGCGGAGCTTGACGGCGTGCCGGTCACGCTTCGCGGTGATTCGCGACTGCTACGACGCCTGCTGCGCAACCTGCTCGAGAACGCACGCCGGCATGGCCTTCCTCCGACGCGCGTACACCTCGGCACAGATGCACGCGGCGTGGAAATCGTCGTACGCGACGAAGGTCCCTGCGTACCTGCGGATCAGTGCAACCTGATGTTCGCGCCTTTCTACCGGCGCACTGGCGCCCGTGATTCCCTCGGAGCGGGGCTTGGCCTGTCGCTGGTTAGGCAAATTGCGCATCGCCATGGCGGTGAAGCGCGTTGCGAGCCAACGCATGACGGCCACATCCGCTTTGTAGTTACCCTTTCCAACGCGCGATAAGCAGCTCGCTGTTGCCGAACCCAGCCGCCCACGATGCAGGATCGGCAGGACCTGATAGTCGTAGCGCCGCCACTCATGAGTCGGAAAAAATGTCTCCAGATGGCTTCTGGTCATCGGGCGGGCGCTTGCGGAATGCTTGCTCCAGCGGGCCGCCGCCCACGATGATGATCGCGGCAAGCACGCTCGCAATCAGCACGGGCGCGTACAGTCCGACGCCACAAGCAACGCCGAGCAATGCGGTCAGCCAGACTGTCGCCGCCGTGGTCAGGCCACTGACGTGGCGTGTCCCGGGATCGTGCAAGATGACGCCGGCGCCGAGAAACCCGATCCCGGTCAGCACGCCTTGGATGACCCGGCTCAACGCGTCAAAACGATGCGGGTCGACGGTGCCGGGTGGCATGACGACAATGATCATCAGCGCCGTGCCCAAACTGACCAGCGCATGCGTGCGCACGCCGGCCGCCTTGCCGTGCATATCGCGGTTCAAGCCGATCAGTGCTCCGACCAGCGTCGCAAGTGCGAGCCGCGTCGCAACAGCCAGCATTTCATCGTTCATCGTGCCATCTCCCTGGTCGCACGCGCCGATATTGAGGAAGTTGTTGCGCACCGGCAAGCGCTGCCATCGCCGGATACTCACGCAATCAGTAAAGAATCCCGCGGCAATAGCGCGACCTGCAATTCGCGCCGAAATGCGTTCGGCTTGCATCTGCCGATACTCACGCGCGGTGTCGCATGCCAGTCGGCGCAACGCTGGATTGCTGCGGCGAGTGCGGTCGCGAGCGCCTGCGTTGGTGCCGCGTCAGATTCGAGGAACATCGCCTTGACTTCGAAGACGCCATCGGCGCGATGCGCCTTGGCGTCGAGGCGACCGACTAGTCGCCCACGGTGAAGGATGGGCAGCACGTAGTAGCCATGGCGCCGCTTCGGCGCCGGCAGGTAGCACTCGATGCGGTATTCGAAATCGAACATCACAGCAGCGCGCTCGCGGTCCCAGACGACCGGATCGAACGGCGACAGCAGCGTCGTATGGGTCGCGCGCAGGCGACCATTCGCTGCGGCCTGCAGCGCCTCATGCAGGTCGTGATGGACGTAACCGACATGTTCCCAACCGTCCACTTCGACACGCAGCAGATCGCCTGCCTCGACCAAGGCATCGAGATCGACGTCCTTGAGTTTGCGGCCCGAGCGGAAGTAGTCGTTGATCCAGCGCGCCTGAGTGATACCGAGTGCGCGCACCGCACCGAGCGTGAACTCACGCTGCAACGTGGCTTCTGGAACGATGTCGTGCTTGGCAAACCGCGCCATATTTCCTCTGGCGTATGCGTCGGCGAGAACGCGTTCGCATACGTCGTACACGCGATGGAAATTGTCGCGTCGCGCAATCATCAGGTCGCCGAGTGCGAACAGTGCTTCGAGCATGCGCTTCTCGTTCTTCCAGCCCCACCAACCGCCTCCGACGATGCCATCGCTGCGCTCGAAATCAGAGGCCTTGACCGCACCGTGCTCGCGAATCCGTGCGAGCAGTGCATCCATTCCGGCCGAATGCTCGCGTCGCATGCGTAAAGCATGTCGCATCGCCCAGTGCCCATCGCGTGCGAGCGAATGCTGCCGATGCAGCGCGTAATCGGCGCTAGGCGCGAAACACGCCTCGTGT